>NZ_JBIMLI010000103.1:0-18910 GCF_051859755.1 Limnospira sp. | reverse complement strand
GTCCCACTAGGAGGCTATTTCGGGCATTGCATCCCTATTTCACTCCTAAACGTCTCGCACCCATACTTGGTATTGTACTGTATTGCCGTCAAATGTTAACCTAATTTGAGATGAAATCATGCTCTTATTGACCTGTACAGTTGGACTCGCATTGCTGAACTCATGGGGAATTTTGCTAATCTAACAGCCAGTTCTGAGGTTTTGGGACTTAATGAGCAGGCGGGAACTTGTCTGGCTTGTGGACGTTTCTCTGAGGCGATCGCAGCTTGTCATCAGGCCATCAAAACCCAGCCCCACCATTTTGGAGCTTATCATATCCTCGGTCAAGTGTTGCAAGCCCAGCATAAAAACTCGGCGGCGGTTAGGGCCTATCGTATCGCCCTAGAACTTAATCCTGATTGTACTAAGGCTCAACAGGGTTTATCACAAATTCTGTCTGGGGAGGATTTATGGTTTCCTCCAGGAGATTATGTCTCCTCTGGGTTGAGGAAAATTAAATGCGATCGCTATTTTCCTAATTTAGTGGTTGATAACATTAGTTCTAAGTGGCAATATCACCGCCGAGAAATTCCCCACAATCGCTACGTTGATCAACAATTCCCTACGGTGGGATTTATTACTAGAGATGAAGCCCATATTCTATATAATACCGCTTTACAATTTGCTGGTAAACCCGCTTTGGAAATTGGTTGTTGGTTGGGTTGGTCAACCTGTCATCTCGCTTTAGGCGGGGTGATTCTCGATGTCATTGATCCGGGTCTGGCTAATCCCGTTTTTGCTAGTCGCGTGGGTTCTGCTTTACAGGCGGCGGGAGTGACAGAAAGGGTTGAGTTAATTGCGGGTTACAGTCCCGCTAAGGTGGCGGAAATTGCTAGGAGTTGTCATCGTCGCTGGTCTCTCATTTTTATTGATGGGAATCATGAAGCACCCGGACCGTTTTTAGATGCTCAAATTTGTGAACAGGTGGCGGCGGATGATGCTTTGATTTTGTTTCATGATTTGGTTTCTCCTGATGTGTTTGCTGGGTGGAATTATTTTCGCGATCGCGGTTGGAATGTGGCAATTTATCAAACTAAGCAAATAATGGGGGTAGCTTGGCGGGGGAAAGTTAAACCTATTGCTCATCAGCCAGATCCGTCTGTTAGCTGGACTCTTCCCAGTCATTTACAATGGCAATGGATTTTAAATCATGATTCAGATTCAGTTAAAAATGATGGCTATTACTATCCAATTATTGATAAGTTAGTGGCGGATAATCCGGGACAAATGACGGTGGCAGAATATCGCTACATTGCTGATATTATTAATCACCAGTCTCCGGGAAATTTGCTAATTTTTGGTGTGGGTAAAGATAGCGGTTTATGGATGGATATTAACCGCCACGGTAAAACGGTATTTTTGGAGGATAGCCAAGGGTGGTTAACTCAGGTTAAAAATACCTATGCTGATTTAGAAGCCTATCATATAGATTACCAAACTCGGCGACAAAATTGGGCGGAATTGTTGATGAAATTTGAACAGGGGGAGGATTGTTTATCCTTGGATTTACCTAATTGGATTTATGATATATCCTGGGATTGGATTTTAGTTGATGGTCCGGCGGGGTATACACCGGAAACACCGGGGAGGATGAAAAGTATCTATCTGGCTTCTCAATTGGCTATAAAATATGGTGATACTGATGTATTTGTCCATGATTGCGATCGGCCTGTGGAAATTGCCTATACTAGCTATTTCTTTCCCAAAAATATTTTTATAAAACAAATCAATAAACTCAACCACTATAAACTATAAATGTTGAGTGAAAAGTTGATAATTATTAATGAGAATCATCAAGACAAAAAATATAGAGACGAATAGCTATGGGACAGAGGGTGTTGTAGTTCACCCAGTTCGGGTAACACCGACAAAATTAAGGTGTGTCATATTTGACTATATTTTTATGAACTATTATGATGTTGAGCCTCGACATCTGACTTAATATATAGTGACTCATGAGGAATCTTGCCCATCTCGATATCGATCGCCCTCCGACAGCTGTGGCGGTTTCACAACTCAACGCCCGGGCCAAGGCGGATCTGGCCGCGGGAAAATTAGAATCGGCGATCGCAATTTGTCACGAAGCGATCAAGTTGCAGCCTGACTGTTTCCAGACCTATTGCATCCTGGGGGGGGTGTTGCAAGCTGGAAATCAGACAGAAAAGGCGATTCGGGCTTACGAACAAGCCCTAGAACTGCAACCCCAGGCGATCGAGGTCTATCTCAGTTTAGAAGAATTGTATCGCCAGCAAGGGCATCGCGATCGAAGCGATCGCTGTCGCCAGCAAATTCGGGAACTGGAAACCCGCCGTCACCTGATCGACGGCGCGACGCAACCCAATTTGAATTATTTGGAGACATCGGGATGGGTTCAGTCTCTCAAACTTCTCGAACCTGTCAACGGGGCGCGACAGCCGATTCCCTGGTATAATTATCCGGCTATCGAGTTTGTCGAAAATCATTTGAAACCGAATTTTAATGTGTTTGAATATGGCAGCGGATACTCGACCCAATGGTATGCAGAACGGGTGGCGCGGGTGATCGCGGTGGAAAGCGATCCGAGTTGGTACGAAAAGTTGCGCGATCGGTTGACGGCGAACACCTCGATTGTCTTAATCGAAGATGAGGAGAAATATGCGGCTAAAATATTGGATTATCCTGACTGTAGCTTTGATATTGTAGTCGTGGACGGCATCAACCGCAATCAGTGCGCGATGCACAGCATTTCTAAATTGAAACCGACGGGATTTATTATTTTTGACAATACCGATCGGTACATCTACGATCGGGGCATCAAATATCTGATGAATGGCGGGTTCAAGCGGATCGATTTTTTCGGACTCGTCCCCACTCAAACTTATAAAACCTGCACGTCAATTTTCTTTCGAGATGACAGCTTTTTAAAAAATGCCCCGCTGCCCAGCGCCCGAAGCTCCTGTTTGGGAATTTCTTTGGGATATGCTGAAGCTCACAATCGCCAATATGATTCAATGTAATTATTGTGATGGAAACTCCTGTTATTTTTATTATCTATAATCGTCCTCAAACCACGGCACGAGTATTTGAGGTAATCCGGCAGGTCAAGCCGCGCCAATTATTGGTGATTGCGGACGGCCCCCGGAGCGATCGCCCGTCGGACTGGCAACGCTGTCAGGCGACGCGAAAAATAGTCGAACGGGTGGATTGGAACTGCGAAATTTTGAGGAATTATTCAGCCGAAAATTTGGGATGTCGGCGACGGATTTCGGGCGGTTTAAATTGGGCATTTGAACGGGTAGAATCGGCGCTAATTTTGGAAGATGACTGCATCCCGGATCTGACGTTTTTTCCCTTTTGCGAGGAACTGTTAAAGCGGTACGATCGCGAACCGAAAGTTATGGCAATCTCCGGAGATAATTTCCAATTCGGACGGCGATACACGGCGGATAGTTATTACTTTTCTCGCTACCCCCACTGCTGGGGTTGGGCGACTTGGCGTCGTGCTTGGCAACAGTACGACGATCGCATGAGTTCCTGGCCGCAACTCAGGGACAGTCAGTGGCTAGAAACGCTTTTTTCCGACCCCGAAGCGGTTAAATATTGGTCGGATATTTTTGAAAATAATTATCGGGGTTTTAACTCCTGGGCTTATGTTTGGACATTGACCTGCTGGAGTCGCAACGGTTTGACGATTTTACCCGCCGTCAATTTAATTTCTAATATTGGGTTTGATCGGGGTGCCACTCATACATCGAGTCCGAGCCCATTTGCCAATATGGAAACCAAATCGATGGTGTTTCCGATGGTTCACCCACATCAGATATCAGCACACCTTAAAGCTGATGAATTTACAGAAAAAATAATGTTTTCTGGTAAACATAATCCGAGGCTAATTACTCTAAAAAATACGACGCGGTGTAAGGTTTGCGGATCTACCTCTGAATTCTTTGATAGCGCCCAAATTTTAAACAAATATGATGTCGATTATTTTCAATGTGTCAACTGCGGTTTTATTCAAACTGAAGATCCCTATTGGTTGACCGAGGCTTATTCGGAACCTATCGCGGGTAGTGACGTGGGATTGGTTGCCCGCAATATGGAATTTTCCCAAATCGCAGAAAACTTGATTTTAAAACTGTTCAATCGGCGCGGAAAATTTCTCGATTACGGTTGCGGTTACGGTTTGTTTGTCCGATTAATGCGAGAATCTGGATTCGATTTTTATGGGCGCGATCGCTACTGCAAAAATCTATTTTACCAAGGCTTTGAAGGGGGTAAAAATATCGGAGAAAAATACGATTTAGTCACGGCCTTTGAAGTGGTGGAGCATTTGGCAGATCCTCTGAATGAAATTGAAGAAATTCTCGGATTTTCCCGCCACCTTTTTTTCAGTACAAAGCTGCTACCGAATCACAATCCCAAGCCCCGAGATTGGTGGTATTATGCCCTGTCGGAGGGACAGCATATTTCCATTTACACGGAGAAGGCGTTGTCCATTATAGCCCATCGGTTTAACCTCAACTTTTATACCTATGGGGACTCCCTACATTTGCTGACGGAAAAAGAGGTCGATCCGAGTCTATTCGCTCAACTGTGCCAGATCAAAGTCGGAAAAAAGCCCGGACAACTCACCGAAGCGGAGTATTTAAAGGAAATTGAAATTGCGAAAAATGCTGCCGGAAGCCGATGTCCTTTAAAAGTGATAGTTGACGGCGTTTTCTTTCAATTAAATAATACGGGAATTGCCAGGGTTTGGCGGTCGCTCTTTTCGGCGTGGGTTGAAGACGGTTTTGCTGACAACATTCTGGTTTTAGACCGGGGGGGAACTGCACCTCAGATCCCCGGAATTCGATATCGAGTGATTCCTCAATACGATTATCGTAACACGGAGGGCGATCGGCAAATGTTGCAGCGAGTTTGCGACGAAGAGAAAGCCGATCTGTTGATCTCAACTTATTATACGACTCCGGTTTCTACGCCATCTGTTTTTATGGCTTACGATATGATTCCAGAGGTCTTCGGACAAAATTTAAACTGTCGGGAATGGCGAGAAAAACATGAGGGAATTCGGCGGGCGGTTTCTTACATTGCAATATCGGAAAATACGGCTCGCGATTTGATTCGATTTTTTCCAAAAATTTTGCCCGATGCCGTGACGATCGCCCATTGTGGAGTCGAAAGCCAATTTTCTCCGGCTAGCGATGAAGAGAATGCCAATTTTAAGTTAAAGTACGGTATTTCAAAACCCTATTTTTTAATCGTCGGCGAAAGGATCGGTTGGCAAAGTGCCAAAAACACAATTTTATTTTTTCAAGCTTTTTCGCGTTTGTCAAATAGCCGAGATTTAGAAATTGTCTGCGTCGGTGGGAAGCCGACACTGGAACCGGAATTAGGGCAATATGTTTCTGAAAGTAACCTGAAAATTTTAAAATTGAGTGACGCGGAACTAAAGCCGGCATATTCCGGCGCGATCGCCTTGGTTTATCCGTCAAAATATGAAGGATTTGGAATGCCGATTGTAGAGGCAATGGCTTGCGGGTGTGCGGTGATTACCTGTCCCAACAGTTCTCTTTTAGAAGTAGCTGGGGAGGCGGCTATTTATGTCAGCGATCGCGACATCGACAGTCTTGTAAAGGCTTTGATAGACGTGCAAAAAGCCGACATTCGACAACAACTTATCGAGGTAGGTTTGGAGCGATCGCAAAAATTTTCTTGGTCTAAAATGGCGAAAATAGTTGGCAACGCCTTAAAAAAAGAGGTAGATAAAATAAAATCAAAATCTCAGTCATCTCCCCGAGTTTCCGCTATTATTTCTACCTATAACTCCGCTAATTTTCTAAGGGGATGTTTGCAGGATTTAATTAGTCAAACATTATACCATAAACAGCAGCTAGAAATTATTGTTATTGATAGTAACTCCGAGGAAAATGAGAAACAAATAGTTTCAGAGTTTCAAGCTAAATATACCCAAATTATCTACCATCGCACCGAACACCGAGAAACCCTTTATGCCGCATGGAATCGAGCCATAGAACTCGCCAAAGGGGAATATATAACTAATGCTAACACTGATGATAGACACCGTTTTGATGCTTTAGAATTAATGGCTAATTATTTAGACCAGCATTCTGATGTAGCCGTAGTATATGGCGATCAACTTATCACCCACAACCCCAACGAAACCTTTGAGAATACCCAAGCTAACCAACGCTGGAACTGGCCAGAGTTTAGTTATCAAGAATTAGAACGCCGCTGCTGTCTCGGTTCTCAACCTATGTGGCGGAAATCTCTCCATCAAAAATATGGCAATTTTAACCCAGAATTTAAAGTAGCGGGAGATTATGAGTTTTGGCTGAGAATTGGTAAAACTGAAAATATCGCTAAAATACCAGAAATTTTGGGGTTATATTTTCAGAACGATCGCGGTTTAGAAAATGCCGATCGCACTGCTGAATTGGAACTCAATCAAATTTTAAATCAATATGGTATTACTCAGCGAGTTATCCAGCGTCAAACTTCTATACCCGTTTCTTACAGTCATGGTCTGAACTCAGACGAACCCCTGGTTTCTATAATCATCCCTTGCTATAACCAGGGTCAATATTTGGATGAAGCGATCGCCAGTGTTGTGGCTCAAACTTATTCTAATTGGGAATGTTGGATCATCAATGATGGTAGTCAAGATCAGACAAGTTCCGTAGTTAAACGGTGGCTGGAAAAATATGGCGATCGTCAATTGAACTTAATAGAAACCCCAAATAGAGGAGTTGTCAGCGCCAGAAATCTGGGATTTTCCAAAAGTCGGGGAGAATTGATTTTATGTGTAGACGCAGATGATAAAATTCATCCCGAATTTATAGCAGAAGCCTGTCAAATTTTGTCTAAATATCCTCAAGTTGGCTTTGTCTATAGCGACATTCAACACTTTGGGGAAAATCACGAAACCGTCAGCCATGGAGATTTTGACCTGCGCTCATTCTTGCAGCAAAATCAAGCACCAGTAACCTCTTTATTTAGAGCCGAAATTTATCGGAACATCGGAGGCTTTAAAACCGTCATGGAGGCGGGATGGGAAGATTGGGAATTTTGGATTTCCGCTTGTGAAATTGGATGGTTGGGATACCGTTTACCGAAACCCTATCTTTTCTACCGTCAGCATTCTTCTGGTTCGCGACTACAAACCTTCAGCAGCGATCGCACAACTTTAGCTATCCAGAAAGCTAGAATTATTCAACTACACCCAAAATTGTATAATGTTGATGCGTTCATTTGGTCTTATAATATTCTGAGTCAATTGGAATCTGTCGGTAACCCAGTATCTCCAATGAAATCCCCTAAATTTCCATCCATTCCTTCGGTTTCTAACTCCATAAATCGTCCTCTGTGGTCGATTATGATTCCCACTTATAACGGCGATACCTATTTGGAAGAAACCCTCAATAGTATTTTAGAACAGGATCTAGATCCGCAGACTACCGAAATCGAAGTTGTTGACGACTGTTCCACCGCCGGAGACACAGAAGCGATCGTCAAAACTGTGGGTCGAGGTCGCGTTAAATTTTACCGCCAACCCCACAACTTGGGATTAGTTGAAAACTGGAATGCTTGCATTAATAGGAGTCGCGGTCATTGGGTGCATATTCTGCACCAAGATGACCGAGTATTACCAGGATTTTACCGCCAGATTCAACAGGTTTTTGAGGCTTTCCCCGAAGTCGGTGCTGTGTTCTGTCGCCATTATTATATTGACAACAGCGGCAAGTTTAAATTACTCTCTAATTTAGAACAGGAAAACCCCGGTATTTTGAATAATTGGCTGGAACGAATTGCCGTCCGCCAGGAAATTCAATTTCCCTCTATTGTCGTCCGACGCAGCGTTTACGAACACCTGGGGGGGTTTTATCCTCCGGTGGGTTATGCTGCGGACTGGGAAATGTGGAAACGCATCGCCAGTTACTACCCTGTTGGTTATCAACCAACCCCCTTGGCTTGCTGGCGAATGCACAGTTTGTCAGCAAGTAGTCGCTCTATTAAACAAGCAAAAGATATGGCTGATATGCAACATTCAATTGAAATTTCTGCCGAGTATTTACCACCAGATAAAACGGCACATCTTTCCCGTCAAGCTCAAGAAAATTATAGTTTATACGCGCTGCAAACTGCCCGAAAATTTTTAGAATCAGGTCAAGCCACTGAGGCGATCGCACAAATTAAAGCTGGATTGAAGTTGAGCCAATCTCCCCAAGTAAGAGATGGGGTAATCGCACTATTTATAGAATCTGAAGTTGATGCAGTTCAAGATACCCAAAAACTGGCAAGAGAGGTCGATTTAGCTGTTCAAAAATACCAAAATAATCCCCAGGACTCCGACGGTTTAAATAAATTGCGATCGCTCCGTCATCACCTAGCAGAATTATGGTTAAAATTAGAAACCGAACAACTCCCCAAGGCTTATCAGGAGAATTTAGGTCAAGCACATAAGTCGCTACTAAACTCTGGTATCAAAAACGAGATTTTCCGTGATGATGAACGCCTGTATTTTCAGGAAATTAAATCCTATTTGAGTCAAGGATTTAAGCAGCCGAAAACTTTTCAGTATTTACTCGCTGGGATGTTATATGGTCGTGCCGATCAGCTAATGCTTACCTTTGAAGAGTCTTTGATTCCCACTTGGCTGGCTGAGGACTATTTTAGATTTTTATTTGATGTCCCCCCCCTATTCCAAGAAATTGGAGACGCAGATAATTACTCCCGCTATCGGATACGGTTATTAGATTTTGTTCGGGAACGTCTCCAGCAGCAGCCAGACTATCCCCTATGGCAAAAGTTAACAACTATGTTGCTAGAAAGGGGTAATTTTATCCCTAACTATTTCGCGGATTTTAACTTAAAACCTCTGTTTTGTAGTCGCGCTGAGTTGTTTCATCTATTCCTACAAAGCCGCGATTTTCAGTTGGATTACTCCTTCCCAGAACCTCCGAGCGATCGCCAAAAAATTCGCCTAGGAATTCTTAACGACCATCTCAACCCCCAAACCGAAACTTACTTAACATTACCAGCTTTTGAATATCTCAATCGGGAACAATTCGAGATTATTTTATATGTTACCCAAGCCAACAATCATCCCCTAGAGCAATACTGTAGATCCCGCGCTGACCGTTTAGTTAGACTACCTGATGATAAGTTGGAACAAGCAGCCACTATTCGCGCTGATAACCTCGATATTTTGCTATTCGGAACTAATGTAACCGCCATTACTAAACCCGTCACCTTGTTAGCATTACACCGACTGGCGCGAGTACAAGCTACCCTATTTTCATCACCTGTTACTACCGGAATGAGATATATTGATTATTATATTTCTGGTCATCTTTCCGAGGGTGCAGAGGCTCCTAATTTCTATCGAGAAAATTTAGCGGTTCTCAACGGAACTGGCTTTTGTTTTAACTATTATGCGATCGCACCTCAACCCGCCACCGTTAAGCCTCACCGCAGCCAATGGGGAGCCAATGACCAAACAATTGTCTTTATGTCCGGCGCAAATTTCTATAAAATTATCCCAGAACAAGGGGAAACCTGGGTGAAAATTCTGGCTCAAGTTCCTAATTCGATTTTAGTGCTTTATCCCTTTGCTCCTAGTTGGAGTAATAACTATGCTAGTTCACAATTTATCCGCCGAATGCACGCCACCTTGAGCAAATACGGAGTTGCAGAAAAACGCTTAGTTTTGATTAAGTCCCTTCCCAGTCGTACCGACGTTAAAGCCTGTTTAGAACAGGGGGATATTTATTTAGACTCCTACCCCCATTCTGGCTCAAACTCCTTAGTAGATCCCCTAGAAGTGGGATTACCTGTAGTAGTTAGAGACGGAGATACTTTGCGTTCTAAACATGGTGCCGCTATGATGCGATCGCTTGGTATTCCTGATTTAATTACCGACGATGAATCATCCTATATTAGTTTGGCTGTTACCCTCGCAAATACCCCTGAATTGCTACAGTTAAAACGCCAAGCCATTCAACAGAAAATGGTGGCTAATCCTGAATTTTTGGATAGTCGCGCCTATGGTGCGAAAATGGGAGCTTTGTTAACTCAAATCTTCCAAAATTACCAATCTCAACAGCAAGTGATAGATCTAGATAATCCCCAAAAACGACAGCAGTTTTTAGCGGAATTGGTGGATCAAGTTAATCTCTATGAACTTGACCCCACTAATACTATCGTGGTAAATAAATTACAAAAAATTCGTCGTGGTATGGTAGAATATTGGTTGAGACAACCACCAGAGCGATTAGAAAATCTTTATCAACAACAAATAGGTAAAGGTTATCAAGTTTTGCTCAATAGAGGTATTCAACAACAACCCTTAAATGATGAGGAAAAAGCATTAGTTAACAATTGGACTAAGACTGCTATGGGACTGACTGAACCCCATGCAATTAATTGTTTGATGGCGGTGATGTTGTATTCTCAACCTGGTAAAATGTTGGTACGAGATGCGGTTAATCGTTTACCCGCTTGGTTGCTTCCTGATTATCAGCGGGTGTTTGAAAATGCCGATGCGATCGCTCAAATTAAACAAACCTTAGCTACCACTAAAACTCAGTCAACTCCTGTTAATTCTCCCCAGGTAACACCAACTGTCACTGCTGTAGATGTCTCAACTTTTGTCAATCGATTAATTGGGTGTGTCAAGTTATTTAAGATCGACCCCACAGATACTAATATCACCGTAGAATTGCGACAACTGCGGTGGCAATTTGCACAGTTTTGGCTGAATTTACCTGAACAAAAGTTAGAGGATATGTATCAGAGTCCCCTCGGTGATGGCTATCGCAGTTTGTTAAATAGTCGCCTGCAAAATGAAATGTTAACCCAACATGAATGGGATTTTCTACAACAAGTAGGAACCTATCTCCGACAAGGTTTAGATACACCGCGATCGCTTAATTATCTCATAGTGGCTATGCTATATTATCGGCCGGAAAAACTACAAATTCAAGACCTCTCTCGCCTTCCTAGTTATCTGCAACGGGATTATCAAAATTGGCAAAATCCCTTGAGTAGTTGATTTTAATAGTTGATAATAACTGTCGCACCCCAGTCTATTTGTAAACGAGATTTGGCACTATCTCCGTTAGCCGCAATTTCTATCCAACCGTGGGAACCAATGAGGGTTAAAAGATGACCTGGTTGCACTTCTCCATAGGTTCTATGGCTGCTAATTGTAGGACTTGGGGTGCATTCAGGAAAGCTAACATTCCAGGATTTATCTGCTACCATATCTCCCGGAATATTAGTAATTAAATTCCCAAAGCGATCGATATATTGAATACTGCCTTTAATGCTGGTTTCTGTGATTTCCAAGTTCGGCATTGACAGGGACATTAGGGTATCAGAATTGATCACAGTACCTAAATCCGTAATTTGCACACCAGAGGCGAGGTAAGCAGCCACAGGACTAAAGATATCTCGACCATGAAAAGTAGTGCTGGGTTGGGAATTTCTCCAGTATTGATGATTAGTTAATTCTACTGCTGTAATTACACCATACTGCTTAATTAAACCCCCGAATAAGCCGTTATCAGGTCCGACAACATATCCGTTAGGAAGTTGTAGTGCGATCGCCTTTCGTTCAGTTCCCACCCCCGGATCGACTACCGCCATGTGAACAGTACCTTGGGGAAAGTAGGGGTAAGCATTCATCAAACAAAACCTCGCCGCCATAAGATTTTGAGGCGGAATTTCATGGGTTAAGTCAATGACAGTTAGGTGGGGGTTAATTTGGGATAATACCCCTTTCATTACTCCCACATAAACATCACTTAAACCAAAGTCTGTTAATAGTGTAATTATACCAGATACAGACATATTTAGCACTCCTAGTCTCGGAATATTTAGGGTTTCTTGGGCTTGATACTTATGGTAGTATTTAGGACTATTCTTAGGTGGCGGCTTGTCTGGATTTTTATTAGGTAGTTCAGTTTAAACCCGTTGACCAATAAGGAGAAAAATAATCTGTGGGTGGAGATGGTTTATTCTCCAGTGTCATTTTCACAGATTTAGCGATCGCTTTGGCTAACAAAGGTGGTACAGCATTACCAATTTGATTAAACTGAGAATTTTCTGAACCCACCAACTCAAACCAATCGGGAAAACTTTGTAATCTCGCAGCTTCCCTAACTGTTAAACGTCTCCGGCGGCCATCTGGTAATAACAATCGCAACATATCACTGGTTGCGCCTGATAGGTTTCTACAGGTCAGAGTTCGGCAAGGAATATCAAGGTAAATCTCCCTAGGTTTAACACATTTAGATTTTGCTTCATATCTGCCAATATATTCTAGCATACTAGGCGTGAGAAATTTGGCCCCTATAGGAATGGTAGAAGCCGTATCATAAATAGCATCTCCAGCCGTATAAGGCATAGCTAAGGTTTCAGCTTCTGGCCAATGCCATGCTGTTTGATAAGCCACAACAAACAGGCGTTCTCGTTTTTGTGGAACACCATAATTAACAGCATTGATAAGTTTGATGTCAACCCGATAATTCAGTCTCTCAAGTTCGGCAACTATTTTCTCTAAATACTGACGATTTTTATAAAGCATTCCTCGCACATTTTCAAAGATTGCTATTGCTGGCTGATATCGTTCGATCGCATCTAGAAAAATCGGAAAGCCATCCCTAGAGTCTCTAGGACCTTTTTGTAATCCACCTACACTAAACGGTTGACAGGGAGGACCTCCTATAATCACATCAGGATGATTGCATAAATCTTGACCAATTTCTAAAGTTTGACAATAACATATATCCTGAAGATTACGAGTATACGTGGCGGCAGCATCCGCTAACATCTCATAACCGATTGTTTCAAAGCCTGCGGCTTTAAATCCTAGAGAAAAACCACCACAACCCGCAAATAAATCAAGAACAACTAACTGAGATTGTATATCTTCATTCAGTTTTAATTCTTGGTTTAAATATTCCCAATAACTCAGTCTGTTTGACATGGTATTTTTCGATTATTTACTGCCTATTCAAAACTTGTTTAAAGCCAACTCAACCTAAGCTGACTTGAAATACTCATCGATATGTTGAATAATGCGTGAGGCGGCGTGACCGTCTCCAAAGGGGTTAATAGCGGTTGCCATTTTTTGGTAAGCCTCTGGGTCCCCCAGGAGTTCGCTAGTGGCTCTGAGGATATCTTGAGGGTCAGTTCCTATTAGTTTAGCCGTTCCAGCCGCGATCGCTTCTGGACGTTCCGTAGTTTTGCGTAACACTAACACAGGCTTCCCTAAACTCGGTGCTTCTTCCTGGAGGCCACCGGAGTCCGTCAGCACTAAATAAGCATCAGCGATCGCTGCTACCAGTTGACTATAATCTAGGGGTTCCGTGAGAATTACCCGGGGATGTCCTCCTAGCATTGTCTGTAGGGGTTCCCTCACCGTCGGGTTACGGTGTAGGGGTAGCAGTATCATTGTGTCAGCATACTGATCAAGAGTTTTTAAAAATCCTTCCGCAATTCCCTCTAGGGGTTCTCCCCAATTTTCTCGACGGTGAACTGTCGCTAAAATTAGTCGATGTTTTTCTAAGTTGAGATTGGGAATATCTAATTTTGGTTGGGTTTTCGCCACAGATAATAAAGCATCAATCACTGTATTTCCTGTTTGATAAATTTCCCCGACTACCCCAGATTTTCTCAGGTTTTCAACCGCTTTCTCCGTAGGTGCAAAGTGTAATTTAGTTAGTTGAGAAATTAGACGGCGGTTCGCTTCTTCAGGATAGGGATTAAATAGGTCATCAGTTCGGAGTCCTGCCTCGACATGGCCAATAGGAATTTTTTGATAAAAGGCCGCTAAAGCCGCAGCAAAGGCTGTTGTAGTATCCCCCTGGACTAAAACCATATCAGGTTTGATTTGCTCAAAAATATTTCCTAACCCTTGTAAGCTACGATAGGTAATGTCCGTCAGGGTTTGCTGGTGCTGCATGATTTCCAGATTGCGATCGGCCTTGATCTCGAAAAGCTGCATCACTTGCTGGACCATCTCCCGATGTTGACCTGTTAAAATCACTCGGGTTTCATAATTACAATTTTGTTGAAACTTTTGGACTAGTGGGGCCATCTTAATCGCTTCTGGTCTCGTGCCAAATACTATACCAATTCGATACTTTGATGTTGACATTTCTGATTAAATAGAGTTACAATAAAAGTATAAACCAATACAAAAAAATATCAAGTCCCGTTATAAAATTCAAGTGACTAATATAGGCTATGCCCCTAACAATGCTTGATCCCCAATGCTTAAATCAACCCTTAGCCTCAATTCTTATCACTGGATTCTCCCCCCATAACCTAGAACTTTATCGGTGTATAACCGGGAGCTATGTTGATATACAAATTTTTTCGACAATGTTTAATCATCCGTGATATTTTAGCATAAAATTGTTGAGATTGTCGTACAGGCAAGCACAGAATTTGGATTAAATATCATAGTAAAATGTTCCGAATGACAATTTCATCTAATGGCTTATGATCAACGTCAAAATGAGTGATTTTAGTCGTTTCCATGAACAAGACAACTTAGACTCTGAACACCATTATCATTTTGATGGTAACTTGCACCGATTGGCAACAGCAATTGAACAAGAGAGAAAAAGATTTGCGGGGCTATCTGAACCTACGCCTGTGCTAATCTGGGCTTGTAATGCGGAAGGATCGTATACATTTTTTAATGAAGACTGGTTAGAGTTTACTGGACGTTCCTTAGAAATGGAACGGGGAGAGGGCTGGTTCCGGGGGGTACATCCTGAAGATCGCCAAAATTGTTTAATCACCTATTGGCAAGCATTCGGCGATCGCAAACCCTTCCAACAGGAATATCGGCTGCGAAGGTTTGATCATCAGTATCGTTGGATATTTAATACCGGAGTTCCCCAATGGACAGCTAACGGTAAGTTTCTAGGTTATACAGGTTCTGCCATTGATATCACCGAACGCCGCCGAGCATCAGAAGAACTCTTACATCTATGTTACCACCTGCAAGATATCCTAGATGACCGGACAACTCAACTGACCGCCACCAATGAGAAACTCCAGGAAGAAATTCAGGAACGCCTGAAAGCAGAAGCAGCCCTGGAGCGATCGCAACAGATGCTACAGCTAGTGATGGATAATATCCCAAAAGCGATTTTTTGGAAAGATCCCAACTCCGTTTATTTAGGTTGTAACCGTCGAGGAGCCTTAGAGGCTGGCGTGATTAGTTCCGAAGCCATTGTCGGGTTAACCGATGAAGATTTACCCGCCACCCGGGAGATGGCTGATTATTTACGAAAATGCGATCGCACTGTCATTGAAACCAATATCCCTCAATATCGACACATTGAAACCCGAACCCGCCCAGATGGTAAAATAGTCTACCTAGAAACCAATCGTATTCCCCTTCATGACAGCAACGGCAATATAGTTGCCATTTTAGTCACCTCTGAAGATATCACCGATCGCCAAAAAGCCGAAGAAACCCTATTAAGAATTCGCAAAGCCGTCGATAGTACCACCGATGCGATCGCCATTATGGACGCAACCGGAGTCCAAATTTATCAAAACCGAGCCTTTTGTGATTTATTTGAATACGAAACCGTCGAACAATTTAACCAACATGGAGGTCACAGAAGCCTCTATATTGAT
Source organism: Limnospira sp. (assembly GCF_051859755.1). Classification (NCBI taxonomy): domain Bacteria; kingdom Bacillati; phylum Cyanobacteriota; class Cyanophyceae; order Oscillatoriales; family Sirenicapillariaceae; genus Limnospira; species Limnospira sp. The sequence goes on along the minus strand of NZ_JBIMLI010000103.1, from coordinate 3,208 downwards.
CCCACCGTCGGCGAAGCCGTCATGAGCCATATTTTAGGCGGGTATTCCTGGCAAGGAGAAGTCCACAAGCTAACCCGCAGCGGCAGAGTCATTCCGGTTCACATGAGAGCAGATGCCATCCGAGACCCACAGGGTCATTTAGTCGGGTTGATCTGCGTCAATACTAATATCAGTGAACGCCTTTCTACACAAGAAAAAATTTTCCAAACCGCTCAACAGTTAACCAGTGTCATCGAAACTGTGGGAGAAGGCATTACCCTGAGCAGTCAGACCGGAAAGTTTTGGATCTATAACTCCAAGATGGAGGAGATTACTGGCTATACCCTGGCGGAAGTAGAAAGTTCTCAGGATTTTTTGTCCCTTCTGTATCCTGACCCCCAAGCTCATCAAGATGCTCTCATGGGATTATATGAGATTTTAGAACGAGGAGGCGTGCGAGATGTGGAAACTACCATAGTCACTAAGTCAGGAGAACAGAAAACTCTTTTAGTGTCTACCTCCATTGTCGAAAATCAGAATGAGCGCCTGTTTTTGAGTGCTTATCGAGATATTAGTGAACGCAAACAGGCCTTAGAGTCTTTGCAAAAAGCCGAATATCAATATCGTAGTCTGTTTGAAAATGCGATCGAGGGTATTTTTCAGACCACCTGGGACGGTCACTATATTAATGTGAATCCAGCCTTAGCCAAAATCTATGGCTACGATTCACCCCAGGCTCTGATGACCCAACTGACCGACATTAGCCACCAGTTGTATGTTGATCCCGGTCGTCGCGCTGAGTTTATTAGCCAATTGCAGGAGTCCGATTCCATTACTAATTTTGAATCTCAGGTCTATCGTGCTGATCATCAGATTATTTGGATTTCTGAGAAAGCTAGGGCTGTCCGGGACGGCTTAGGACAACTACTCTATTATGAGGGTATGGTTGAGGATATTACTGAACGCAAGCAGGCTGAAGAAAATCTCCAACAGCAAGCCGAACGTCAACGGTTGATGCTTGTCATTACTCAACGCATTCGGCGATCGCTCAAATTGGATAAAATTTTACAGACTACTGTTAGTCAGGTTCGAGAGTTTCTCAATACTGACCGAGTCGTGATTTACCGATTTCACGATGATGGTAATGGCGTGATGGTAGTCGAATCAGTCGCCCCGGGGTGGAAGTCTGTAGTCGGAACTATTGTTACTGAAGATTGCTGGACTCCCCACTATCTCGCTGGGTTCAGCCAGGGTCAAGTCCAAGCTATGGCCGATCTATCCACTCAAGACTTCAGCCAGTGCGATATTCGTTTGTTATCAGAGTTTCAAGTACAGGCTAATTTGGTCGTTCCCATTTTGACCCGAAGGCGCAGTGATACTTCTGCCGAGTTGGGGTTTGTCGCTTCTGAACCTTATAATCGCCTCTGGGGGTTGCTCATGGTCCAGCATTGTTCTGGTCCCCGTCAATGGGAGTCAACTGCAGTCGATTTTATTAAGCAGTTAGCCGTACAGTTGGGAATTGCCATTCAACAAGCTGAACTTTATCAACAGCTTGAACGCCTGGCTACTCTTGATGGCTTAACTCAGGTTCCTAATCGCCGACAGTTTGATACCTATTTGATCACCGAGTGGCGCAGGTGTATCCGCGAATTTACCCCCATATCCTTAATTTTGTGTGATGTTGACTTTTTTAAGCACTACAATGACACTTATGGACACCAAGAGGGCGATCGCTGTTTACAAGAGGTAGCCCAGGCTTTGACTCGCTCCATTAGACGACCTGGTGATTTGGTCGCTCGCTATGGCGGCGAGGAGTTTGCTATAATTCTTCCCAATACTGATGCTGAGGGTATGTGTAATGTGGCTGGCACAATTCGTGAGCAAATCCTACAATTACAGAGAATTCATGAAACCTCCCCTATTAGTGAATATATTAGTGTCAGTATGGGCGGCGTGAGTGTTTTGCCGAATAGCAATATGCAGCTTGAACATCTCATTTCTATGGCTGATACTGCTTTATATCAAGCTAAGGCTCAAGGACGCGATCGCTTTGTTATGCACACTATGTCCTAGACTTTTCTGTATGGCTTATCGATATATCTTGTTCTATAAACCCTATAATGTCCTCAGTCAGTTTACTGATCGTGATTCTCATACTCCGTCTCGACAAACTTTGAAGGATTACATCCCTATTCCTTCCGTCTACTCAGTCGGACGATTAGACCTTGATAGTGAAGGGTTACTTTTACTGACTGATGATCGCAAACTTAAATATCGACTTGGCCAGCCAGAATTTGCTCATCCTCGTACTTACTGGGTTCAGGTGGAAAGAATACCCACTACACAGGCCTTAGAACAACTGCGACGGGGAATCACCATTCAAAATTATCGCACCCGAACAGCGAGGGTTCAACTACTATTAACTGAACCACTTCTTCCCCCTCGTATCCCTCCCATTAGATTTCGCCAAAATGTCCCTACCGCTTGGCTCGAAATTACTTTAACTGAAGGACGCAACCGTCAGGTTCGACGCATGACCGCCGCCGTCGGCTTCCCTACTTTGCGACTGGTTCGTGTCGCGATCGCTCATTTGACTCTCAATTCACTTCAACCTGGCGACTGGCGAGATTTGCACCCCCACGAAATTCAGCCGTTTTTCAGTTGATTTATTTTTTCAAAAAAAAAAATAGCCCAGCCCGTCACCGCTCCAGGGGGTTGACAAGCCGAGCGAATGGGGATATGATAGAGTCATATCCTACATAATGGGAGGCATGAGTTAAATAAAAAAATTACGCATATCCCATTATGTAATATAGTAGCAGAAGCGCCGCCCAAAAGCAAGGGTTTCCCCAAAAAAAGTGGCGCGGGGGGCCAAGATAATTTTTTTTTATTTTTCGGGATAAAATTACCTGTAGGGGCGGGTTCCGCAGTCAGCCATAATTCCCACAAGTCAGCTTGATAAACCCGCCCCCAGGGTGCTAGATCCGCCATCGGGAAAAACCAGCCAACTATATACACCCGCCCCAGGGTGCGTAGGGGCGGGTTCCGCAGTCAGCCATAATTCCCACAAGTCAGCTTGATAAACCCGCCCCCAGGGTGCTAGATCGGCCACGGGAAAAACCAGCCAACTATATACACCCGCCCCAGGGTGCGTAGGGGCGGGTTCCGCAGTCAGCCATAATTCCCACAAGTCAGCTTGATAAACCCGCCCCCAGGGTGCGAGATCCGC
>NZ_JBIMLI010000102.1:0-18985 GCF_051859755.1 Limnospira sp. | reverse complement strand
TGTGTGATTCCAAGTCCACTGAGATGTTGTACAAATCAATTCGCTTACTTATCTATTATTTGAAGCATGGACAACTTCCTCCGTTCTCTTAATCATTCCTCACTGTGCAATACCTAAAAGACAACGAAATCAACAACGATGGATTCTAACGTATTACCAGATATAGTCAAACTAGGAACTGATGGCATTACAGTTTTTTTTAGTCTGGCAGTTAATGAAGAAAAACCAGAAACTGATATCAGAGGTTAACTCCAGAGACAACGAACTAATGAAGCTGATTTACACAATCCTAAATCAATATAGGCAGTACCCAACAGGATTAAGCGATCGCACTGGCCGGATTAACCATCCCAGAGGAAAAGCCAAGGAGTAATTAATCAGACTGGCCCAATTGGGGACAACCTACTGGGAAAATGGACAATATAAGTACAAATTCCCAGCTAGGACAAAAAAGCGATCGCATCAAGTCCCTGGATACCAATCTGAACTGCTACAATTCCAAGGCTAAAGTAAACGCTTCGCCTCTATTCCTAATCTGACTCTGGGGCTAATGGTAAAACCCAAGTCTCCACTAGCCATCTCTGGGAAGAGGACAATATCAATATTTTTTGATTTTTATAGATTACCATAATCGCAATTAAACCGCTTATTGCTCAAAATTGCTATACCACAATTGTCTGTATTGACTTGCCATAGATGGTTTTAGCCAATATGCTCTCAGTCAATTCTGCCAGATTATATATATTCTGCCTACTTGACATATCAATTTTTTTTGAAATAATAGATACTATACCCAACTTGACCGGGACTAGGGGCCTGATTAATTAGGTTTCCGGGTCCCCGTGGGGTATGTATTTAGTCCCTCAACTTAGATATGGGGATTAAAGCAAGTCCTAATAGTCAGGATTTAACATGAGTAATGATTCGCCAAAAGTCAATAAATCAGCCGTACAAGCAGGGGGTAAATTAAACGTTTTTGAAAAGTACCTCACTGTATGGGTGATTCTCTGTATTATAGCAGGTATTGTCCTGGGTCGATTGTTTCCAGATGTGGCAGTAACCCTGGATTCAATGAGTATCTATCAGGTGTCAATTCCTATCGCCATTTGTCTGTTTTTCATGATGTATCCCATCATGGTAAAAATTGACTTTACCCAGGCGGTGAATGCGGCTAAAGCACCTAAGCCAGTGCTATTAACTCTGGTGATAAATTGGCTAATTAAACCGTTTACCATGGTGGCTTTTTCTCTATTTTTTCTGGGGTGGTTATTTCGACCAATTATCGCCGGAACTGAGATATTAAGAGGGGCAGAAATTCCCATAGCTGATTCCTATATTGCCGGGACTATTTTATTGGGAATTGCCCCCTGTACAGCCATGGTTTTAATGTGGGGTTATCTCTCCTACAGCAACCAAGGACTTACCCTGGTTATGGTGGCGGTTAATTCGCTGATGATGCTGTTTTTATACGCACCATTGGGACGGTGGTTGCTGTCGGCAAATAACTTAACTGTACCTTGGCAAACTATTTTATTATCAGTCCTGATTTATGTGGGTTTGCCACTGGCGGCGGGGATGTATACTCGCTATTTGATTTTTCAGTATAAAGGAAAGGCTTGGTTTGAAAGAGAGTTCCTGAAATATTTAAGTCCTGTGGCTACGGCGGCTTTATTAATTACCCTGATTTTGCTGTTTGCTTTTAAGGGTGATTTAATTGTGGAAAATCCCCTGCATATTCTGTTAATTGCTGTGCCACTATTTCTGCAAACCAATTTTATCTTTTTGATTACCTATGTGGCGGCTTTGAAAATGAAGCTATCCTATGAGGATGCTGCGCCAGCTTCTTTAATTGGCGCGAGTAATCATTTTGAAGTAGCGATCGCTACGGCGGTGACACTGTTTGGTTTAAATTCTGGAGCGGCTTTAGCAACTGTGGTGGGGGTATTAATTGAGGTTCCGGTGATGTTAATGTTGGTGAAGTTTTGCCAAAAAACGGCTTTTTGGTTTCCGCGAGAACCGGAAAAAGCTACACTGCTAGACCCCCGTTGTTTAAACTGCTAATTCAATCATGACTAATTTTGACCATCCTCCCAGAATCCTGTTTTTGTATGGTTCATTAAGAAAGCGATCTTACAGTCGGTTACTAGCAGAAGAAGCCGCTAGAATTATTACTGATATGGGTGCGGAAGTGCGTTTTTTTCATCCCCATGATTTACCCTTGCGCGATCGCTTTGATGAGTCTCACCCAGAAGTTCAAAAATTGCGCGAACTTAGTCAATGGTCAGAAGGTCAAGTTTGGTCATCCCCAGAAATGCACGGTAATATTACTGGTATTCTGAAAAACCAAATTGACTGGATACCTTTGAGTATTGGTGCGGTTAGACCTACTCAGGGTAAAACTCTAGCGGTGATGCAAGTTAGCGGAGGTTCCCAGTCTTTTAATGCGGTGAATACCATGCGAATTTTGGGGCGTTGGATGCGAATGTTTACCATTCCCAATCAATCCTCAGTTGCTAAGGCTTATCAGGAGTTTAATGAGGATGGAACTATGAAAGATTCACCTTATCGCGATCGGGTTATTGATGTCATGGAGGAACTCTATAAATTTACCCTACTGTTGCGGGATCAGGTCGATTACTTGACTGACCGCCACAGTGAACGCCAGGAAATCGCCAAAAAAGCAGTTATTGAAACTGCACAAAAAGCACTTTAGTTATACCTTAAAAATCTGGAGAAACCATGAAAAAAGTCATGTTTGTTTGCAAAAAAAATTCCTCCCGTTCCCAAATGGCTGAGGGGTTTGCTAAGGTAATCGGAAAAGATAAAATAGCTGTGACCAGTTCGGGATTGGAAAGCAGCGAAGTTAACCCTTATGCTATCAAAGCAATGGACGATGTGGGTATTGATATTAGCAAGCAAACCTCTAATGCTTTAAGTGAATTTAAACCCGAAGATTATGACGCGGTAATTTCCCTCTGTGGTTGCGGTGTGAATTTGCCAGAAGAATGGCTAACACGAGAGATATTTGAGGATTGGCAATTAGACGACCCAGCGGAAAAGCCGGAGATTTTTCCCAGGGTTAGGGAGGAAGTTCGAGACCGGGTGGAAAAGTTAATTAAAACATTGTTAGACGATAACTAACCTGATTGAGGTTCTGGGGTGGGTTGCTGTTGTTAATTCACCACAGAATCTGGTTTGAATAACATCTAGTTATTTCGGTCAAGCCTATATCAGCCAAGTTAGTCTAGGGTGGGGTGTATAATATATATCAGTGTAATGCGGAGTTAGGAATTATGATAGCAGTTGACACCCTGACCCATAAAACTGATGTTTTTTATCCGAGTGAGGACGGAGAACCCTTGGCAGAAACTTATGATCACGTTTACGCCATAATGGCGACTATGCTAGTTCTGAAAGAATACCTAAAAAACCGAAAAGCGACGGTTTTGGCTGACCAATTTATGTATTATGCGGCGGGTTTCCCTAAGTTGCGAGTAGCCCCTGATGTGATGGTGATTTTTGATGTGGAACCGGGGGGAAGAGATAACTATAAAATTTGGGAAGAGGGACAGGTTCCGGTTGTCATTTTTGAGATGACTTCTCCGAGTACAAAAGAACAGGACCAAACGGTTAAGAAAAATCTCTATGAAAGTTTGGAGGTGAAAGAATACTGGTTATTTGACCCGAAAGGGGAGTGGATAACTGAACAATTACGGGGTTATCGTTTAGTGGGAGATAGTTACCAATTAATTACGGATAACCGCAGTGCAACTCTGGGTTTGCGTTTACAAGTTGCCGGGAAAATAATCGAGTTTTCCCGAGAAGATAACGGACAAAAATTGCTAATTCCTGATGAGGCATACGAGGCTTTGCAAGAGGCTACTTTGGCTAGAATAGAAGCTGAACAACGGGCGGAAGCGGAAAAACAACGGGCGGATGAATTGGCAGCATTATTAAATCAATATCGCGAGCAATTTGGGGATTTACGTTAATCAAGTAAATAACTGATCACAACCCTGATAAAATACATCAGGAATAATGGGGGGGTTTTCATTGACGGGGGGTACAGCCATCACCCCCAACTCCTCCCGGGGGAGGGGGCTTGAGAATGTGCTTGCCTAAGAAATCTGCTAGAGTAAAAGTTAGTAGTTAATTGAGATGATTTACTATTGACAAATCCCGGAACTTGACTTATGATGAAATCATGGGAAAATGTGGCGGCATATATAAGCCAAAATTAATAATCCTGTTATTGAGACTGCTAAAATATCTAAAGACTAATAACTGTTAAGATGCAACCCGTAGATTATACCACGCTGATAGGGTCTTGTTGTGAATTGCGGTCTAACTGGTTACCAGCAAGACTTGAACAGGTGTATCAGCGCGATCGCTTTACTATTTCTCTCGCCCTACGAACGCTGAAGGGTAGGGGCTGGTTAGACATTTCTTGGCATCCCCAAGCGGCACGAATTTGTATTTCTACGCCGCCGCCACGGGTTGCTGATACGTTCACATTTAGCGACCAATTGCGACACCAACTGAGTGGTTTGGCTTTAGTAGACATTGCGGAAGTTGCGCCCTGGGAAAGGGTTTTAGACCTGCAATTTGCGAAGCGTCCGGGAGAAGCGGCGCTCTGGCATTTGTATGTAGAAATAATGACGAAATATAGCAATGTTATTTTAACGGGAAAAGATAACTTAATTGTGACGGCGGCGCACCAAGTGAGTTCTCAACAGTCTAGTGTGCGTCCGATCCAAACAGGCGATCGCTATGAATTACCGCCCGGTCTGACTGACCCCATTCCTAAGCTAGAAGAACCCCTAGAAAAGTGGCAAGAAAGAGTTAGTTTAATTCCCGATTTGCTGAAACGACAATTAATGAAAAGCTATCGAGGTTTAAGTTCGACTTTAGCAGTGGGTTTAATGGCGGCGGCGAATTTGGAAAGCGATCGCACTACGGACAGTCTAAGCAATGAAGAATGGGAAAAACTATTCCAGCAGTGGCGACAGTGGTTAACAGCGTTAGAAACTGGTAAATTTGAACCGGTTTGGACAGCCACAGGTTACAGCGTCATGGGTTGGGGAAAGATAGGGGAAAGTCCGGCGAATGTGCAGGAACTTCTCAATGAGTATTACACCCAGGAATTAAACGGTCAGGAGTTCAGACAATTACAGCATCAAATCAGCCAAAAATTGCAGACACTCCTAAAGAAATTGGGGGTAAAGTTAGCGGAATTTAACCAGCGCCTACAACAGTCAGAAAAAGCGGATTTATATCGTAGTCAAGCGGACTTATTAATGGCTAGTTTACATGAGTGGCAGCCGGGAATGAAATCAATCACCCTCGCTGATTTTGAAACATCTGCACCTGTAAAAATTCCCCTAGAACCGGAAAAAAATGCGGTGCAAAATGCCCAAAGTCTCTATAAACGCCATCAGAAAATGAAACGCGCCCGCATGGCGATCGCTCCACTAATTGAAGCTGTCCGGGAAGAAATCAACTATCTGGAACAAGTAGAAGCAGCCCTATATCAAGTTGCTAATTATAGAAAACCGGGAGATTTGCAAACCCTGACAGAAATTCGAGGGGAATTAATCGAGGAAGGATATCTAACAATTCCCGACTATCGCCCCCAAAACTTAGGAACAGAAACGGAATTTTATCGGTATGTAACCCCTGGTGGTTTTGAGTTATTAGTAGGTCGGAATAATCAACAAAACGATCGCCTCACATTTCGGGTAGCCACGGACTATGATTTATGGTTTCATACCCAGGAAATTCCTGGAAGCCATGCTTTATTAAGGCTACCAGCGGGACAGGTTCCTGATGATAATGATTTGCAGTTTACGGCTAATATCACGGCCTATTATAGCCGCGCGCGTCAGAGTGAACAGGTCCCCGTCATTTACACCCAGCCGAAATATGTTTATAAACCCAAGGGGGCGAAACCGGGAATGGTTATCTATAAAAATGAACAGGTTTTATGGGGTGTACCTCAACAGGCGATCGCCCTTTTGGGGCTAGATGGCTAAAAAGTTAATTTTTTTAAAAAATGTTGTGCTTTTTGTTACAATGCAATGGAGAGGTTTGAGAATTTATACCCGCTACTGAAGGCGGAACGCCCAGCTCGGGTATCCTCAAATCACAACAACAACGGTATCCTTATTTAGCGTGACCAGTCCCCGTCAGGAGTCTGGTCATTTTCATTAAGCCTGACCGGGAAGGCGATCGCAACGGATCTCTATCATAAATCCATCGGGGTCATACAAGTAGATACCGCGACCTGTGGGGCGGCTGATAGGTCCTCTGGCGATCGCGACATTATGATTCTGTAAAGCCTCAACAGCCGTATCAAAGAGAGTCGGATCAATATCAAAAGCCAAATGATTGGCCCCAGTAAACTCATGGGTCGGGTCAGGGTGGGGAGGTTGTAGGTTAGGTTCCGAAAATAAATCAATCACTGTGCCATCTCCGGTGACAAAGTTGGCTACTTTTCCGGCTGCAACTAATGATTTGAGGGTGCTGGGAACCTCATCCCCGGTTAGTTCATGGAGTCCCAGGACTTTGCCATAAAATTGACGAGAAGCCCGGATATCAGCAACATTTAAGGCGATATGATGGACGCGACGTAGCATCCCAGCGGTTAAGCACTTTTGATTATGATTGGAGATAGTCTGCATGGCGAAAACTCCGCAAAATAGCTATTGATCCATTCTAGCTAAATTAGTAGATAACGGGGGTGATATCTGGGGAGATTTTCTCAATTTTTGATTGATTATTAATGGGATGTAATTATAGCATATTTATTCCCGAAACGCCAGCCCAAATCAGTGGCAAAAAACCAGCAGAAGACCAATAGTTAGAGGATTCCGGTTGACCACCCCACGATTATCCTCTGTCACTATGGGGAAAAATTGCTATAATTGCGGATCATATTCAACCCATCAACTGGACCCTTGACAAATATTCTATGGTAAGACCAATTTTTAATAGCATTAAAATTAGTGCGATCGCCTTAATGTTAATAGGGGTAGGATTCCATTTTCCCACCCTTTCCGCCGCCGCCCAAAATCAGTCGGAAGAAGTAGATCTAGGAGTTCTCGATCCCTTTGCGCCTAACCCCCTGCTGAGTCAAGAACCTGACCCTTTATTACCTAACCCCCCCAGAGACGGAAATATCCTCAGTGAAAGTGAACAAGAAACCCTCGCCCCTGAACTCGATCGCCTGAACGCGGAAGCCACGGCTCTCCTGGCGGCGGGAAATGCGATCGCTGCTTTTGAATTATGGACTAGGGAACTGCGCTTACGTCGCTATTTCGGACCTTTGGAAGAAATCGCCGCCCTAGAAAGAGTCGGGTTAATTTCCTGGGAAAATGGTCAGCGTCTCTACTTGGAATTTATTACGGATCGCCTCCATCAAATTCTCCTCAACAGCCCCGATCAGACTATTTTAGAAGCCCTAGGAAATGCCTTTCAAACAGTCCGCGCCAAAGATTATGGAATCCAAGCATATCAGAGGCTGTTAGAAATTTATGCAGAAGATAATATCTGGCAAAAAGAAGGATGGTTAAATGCGATCGCTGTGATTTATCTTAACTGGTTAGACTATCCCCAAGCAGCGGCGGCTTACCGAGAATTACTGCGAACTCAACAACAGATCGAAAACCTGCGCCAACGGGGAGAACTACCGCCACCACCACCACCCATAGCCAACGGAAACCCCCCACCTTCGCGATTACAATCTCTCCGAAATTTAGCATTTATTTATGAACAAATGAGGGAATTTTTAGAAGCGATCGCCACTCGTGATCAACTGGTTGAATATCATCTTGGACAGTCCAATTTAGGGCCGATTCCCGACCTCAAAATAGCGATCGCCACCAACCATGAACAACTCGGTCAATTCCAACAAGCTGGTCAAGCCTATCAACAAGCCTATCAGTTTGCCATAAATATCCAACAATTTGAGAATGCTAGTATCGCCCTCGCGCGATTAGCGCAACTTTATATGGAACAAAATCAAACTGAAACCGCCTTAGAATTATATCAAGCTAAACTACTGGTTAATCAACGTTCCTTCAATTTTTTTTCCATGATGAACACCTATGATAGTATAGGAGAAATCCATCGGCAAAAACAAGCATATCCCCAAGCATTACAAGCATTTCAAAGAGCCTTACAACTCGCCCAACAACTCCAACACAAAGAGGATTATTTTCTCGCCAAAATTGATGAAATCAACCGCCAAATTAGATAAATAATTCCCCCTTAGCAGAGTATTTGATACCCTTTGAAAAAGTCATCAATTGTCCCGCTCAAAATCTAGTAGTTCTGGTTTTCAGTAAATTACAACCCACCAAAATTGAACTTATAGACAACAAAAATGTCAATAAACTGCTAGGACGCAGTATAATTCTGGCGTGTAGAAATACCAAGATAATTCCCAGCGATAGCAGTATCCAACCCAAATTTCCAGTTTCCCTAGGAAAAGAGATCAAAGCCACCAAACCAGAAACCATCAACAAAACACTCCCAGCGGTTGACATACTTCCGAACAAATTGAGTGACAACCTAGTAGCGACTATGATATTCTGACCGAGAAAATAAATCCCCAATAACACTAGCGCCAATCCTACCAATGGTGTTATAATTTTCATAACTCTCCATGACCTTGGTTAATTTGTGTTAATGCTAGTCTAGCATTTTCCTCATACCAATGGGGAAGAGTCTTTCACCCCGGAGAGTTGGTGAGAGTTGCTTTCCGTCCGGTCAACCCCTCACGTAAAACTCATGAAAATTCCCCACCAGTATCTCAACCTCCATTGTAGACTAAAATCATAGACTAAATAGATTGGTTTCTGGTGAGGAGTGTAACCTAGGGGGAATTGGCTGATATATTACTAAGCACCAACGGACTCTTTAGCCGCATACATGACTTCTAAGGTAATTTCTTGGAAACCGCGATCGCGGGCGAATTTCTCCGTGTTGCGCTTGACCTTACCCCGCACAAAACCGGGAACCTTATTTAATTCCGCCTGAGCATCTTTAGACCAACTCAAATCAGAATCAGCGGAAATTCCCTTAGTAATCACTTCCTTGGTATCATGACCACCGAAGATTTCCAACAGGTGATCTTCCATACCCAAGGTAAAGGAATTATACACCAAATCAGCAATCTGATTAGTTCCCTCATAGCCTAAAAATGGCTTATATCCAATGGGGAAATTTTGGATATGAATAGGCGCAGCAATGACACCACAAGGGATATTTAAACGCTTCCCAACGTGGCGTTCCATTTGAGTACCAAAAATAGCAGCAGGTTCAAGACGAGCGATCGCATCAGCGATCGCACCATGATCATCACTAATTAAAACCTGATCACAGTATTCGCTAACTTGCTGTTTAAACCAGTCCGCATCATACTTACAATAAGTTCCAGCCAAAACCACATGAATACCCATTTCCCGCGCCAGAATTTTAGTCATAGCTGCCGCGTGGGTATTATCCCCAAACACCACCGCTTTTTTACCAGTTAAATTCTGGCAATCAATCGAACGAGAGAACCAAGCCGCCTGGGAAACATACAGAGTTTGATTATTGATATATTCTTCATAATCCACACCAGCACCTTGAGCATTAATCAACTCTTGAATTTGGCGGATACACCGCGCAGTTTCTACCACCCCCATAGGAGTTATATCAACATAAGGCGTTCCCAATTCAGCCTGTAAATATTCAGCCGTCATCATTCCCAATTCCCGATAGGGAACTAAGTTAAACCAAGCGCGAGACAGATTTTTGAGGTTATGAACTGATGCGCCTTCCGGGATTACCTCATTTACCTGAATTCCCAAATCTGCCATTAACCGTTTTAATTCAGTACAATCATGTTGATTATGGAAACCTAGGGTAGACATTCCCAGAATATTAACCGAAGGTTGCGCCGTTTTTCCTTCCGGTAAATCCCCTTTTTTTCGGGCTTTTTCAGTATAGAATTGGACAATTTGTTGTAAGGTGCGATCGGCCGCCTGTAGTTCATTAACCCGATAGTGATTAACATCTGCTAACATCACATCCCCTTGAGCGTCCAACTGAGCGCGTTCTACAAAATTCGCCAAGTCTTCTTGCAGAATACTAGAGGTACAGGTAGGGGTCAAAACAATTAAATCTGGGTTTTCTTCCCGATCTTTACGAACAATATTATCAACGACTTTTTCCTGGGAACCGCGCGCCAAGACGTGGCGATCGACGATACTAGCTGTTACTGGGGTGTAGTCCCTTTCCCGTTCTAACATAGACCGCATTACATTAAAGTAATCATCCCCCAAAGGAGCGTGCATAATTGCGTGTACATTCTGAAAAGAACTAGCAATGCGGAGTGTCCCAATATGAGCAGGTCCTGCATACATCCAGTAGGCTAATTTCATACAATTTTCTCCCTTATTTATAATTACTGATCACGGGTTCTGGTGATAGTCTCAATCTGCCAATTTATCGACAGTACCGAGTAAAAACACCTATTTTCCTAGACGATACATTCAGGCTCTAGTGATTCAGTCTGCCACTTAAATAACCATTTGATGATGGGATGCAATGATTCTTATATTTATTGTTGAGATTTGTAAAGATTTCGGCAATTCCCTTGACAAAATTACCCAGATTATCCCACAAAAAATAATGGGTAAAATTTCTCATGCTCTATCACCTATATATCCCCCATCTGGCTCCCTAACGGTTGCTTTGTGATTAAACTAATTCGCTCGTGAAGCTAAAAACCCGATTTCTCCCTAGTTGTTTGGCTTGATAAAGAGCAGCATCAGCAGCAGCAATTAGAGTTTTAGTGGAGGTTAAATAAGTGGGGACTTGACTACTGACACCTAAACTTAGAGATACATAGGGAGAGACTTTTGACTGAATATGAGGGAGTTGTTTATCCTGGACTGCTAGACGGATTTTTTCAGCGATCGCCTCCGCTATTTCCAAATCAGTTTCAGGTAATACTACCGCGAACTCTTCCCCCCCATAACGAGCCACTAAAGCATTAGACTGCTCAACATTTTGATTGATAATTTGGGCGACATTTTTTAAGCAATCATCCCCGGTTTGATGTCCATAATAATCATTATAGTATTTAAAGTAATCGATATCCAACATAATTAAAGATATGGGAAGTCTGACTCGATAATGTCTCTCCCATTCTACCTGTAGAAAATCATCAAATCTCCGACGGTTAGAGATTTGGGTAAGCTGATCAAGATTTACCAACATTTGCAGTTCCAGGTTGGTTTCTTGTAGCTGTGCTTCTGTCTTTTTTAACAGTTCAATTGATACTTGGTGAACATATAATTGAGCCATCAGTAACTGTTGGGTATCTAACAATCTAAAATAGCCATGATTAATCTGTACCACTAACGGCTCATATAGTTCTTCTGTCGAACGATTTAAGGCTGCACCAGCGGCTTCAGCAATTAAAACATTAGCAGGTAAGATTAAAGGTTGAATCCTTAAAAAACGGTACATAGACCGCAGAGGACGGGTCAAAAATAGTTCTCTCCCATAGGGACGGCTGAGGGTACGCCAGAATTGTCGCTGAGAAATTATCCCCACGAACTCATCAAAATTATACAGTAGAACGCCGGGAAGACTGCCATCATTTTCAAAAATTTTAGCCAGCACATTTCCCGGCTGATTGATATCTGTTCGGATATCATAAAGCCTTAAATCCTGGAGAGTAGATTCTATATGAAGGTGGTCCATCATCACAAATTATAAAGGTTAACGATGATTCGCGACCTAATCCATTAAAAGCTGTGATTTCACCTCCATTAATTTAACGGATAACCCTGGGTAAAAACATTTGTAAACTCAAAGCCACAGTCAAGATGATAGCGATAATAGCTCCAGAAGGGATAGTAAACATACCGAACCAATGTAGCATTCCCATAGTGGTTAGTAACTGTCCTAACCCGGGGTTCCCTGGACATTGAAAATCCATACCAGTTGCGGAACACCCCAAGACATTAGCCAACCCGATCGCCAGAATAGCGATCGCCAAAGGAGTAATCATATAAATCAGGGAAACCCCGATCAGAATTACATTGATTTTGATCCACATTTTGCCTCGTCTGCTCTATAAAACTTAAACAAAACCGGACATAGCCGGATATTGACGTTTATTTCTGGCTTCGTCCGGGACTGTCGGCAGCACCCCGTCCACAAGTGTAATCGTCTGAACCAGGCGATTTTTCTAAATTTATACTGGCGTTCAAATCTCTATCAATCTTCAGGTCACAGTTCTGACATTCAAAAGTCCGACGGACTAGGGGCATTTTTTGACGATAACCGCAATTAGAACACAGTTGACTGGATGGATAAAATCTATCGGCAATAATCAACTTTGAACCATAACGTTCTGCCTTGTAACCTAGTTGACGACGGAACTCATAAAATGAAGCATCAGCGATAGAACCCGCCAAACCATGATTTTTCAGCATACCTGACACATTCAAATCTTCAATGACTACTTGGCTGTGGTTCTTAGCCAAGAAAGTAGTTATTTTATGAATGGTGTCCCGCCGAATGTTTGCTACTCTTTGATGTAGCTTTTGAACTTTTAAGAGACATTTGGCCCAATTTTTCGAGCCTTTGACTTTGCGACTTAAATGACGTTGTAATCGAGCTAGTTTTTTGGTCGCTGCTTTATAAGCCTTGGGATTAGAGAATTGGGTCCCATCGGAGCAAGTCGCCAAATTGTTAATTCCTAGGTCTACCCCGATTCTCTCTCGGAATTTCGGTGTGATTTCTGGTGTGGTTTCTACAAAAAAGCTCATATACCAGTCACCTGCTTGGCGCGTTATAGTGACTTTCTTAACCCAACTTTCGGGTAGAGCCTCAAATGTAGAAACCCAGCCCACAAAAGGCAGCTTATGGCGAGTTCCTGACAGATTGAATGGCTTTCCGGAATTGTCAAGGGTAAAGCTATCATGGTAGCCTTTCTTCTTAAATTTAGGATAACTGCTTATTCCCTTGAAGAAGCGCTTAAAGGCATCCCCTAGATTAATGAAGGCATATTGATAAACTTTAGAAGACAATTCGGACATCCAAGGATATTGAGGTTTCACATAATTCGTAAAAACCTTTTTAATGGAGTTGATATTAGGCTTGAGTCCCTCTTCATAAGCTGACCTCCATAAGTGTAATCCCCAATTAAACACGAACCGAGCATAACCCGCGTGTTTGGCCATCAAGGTGGCTTGACGGTCATTGAGTTTTAGTTTTGTCCGGAAAGCTTTGTAAGGCATGATTGGATTTTACCATGAAGAATCCAACTTGATGAGTATGTCGTCAGGGAAATTTGGCATGGTCTGGGGTTTGACCGTATATTCATTATTGAGTTGCGAATCTTTTTGGGTATTGTACCTTATTGTCCTAAGATGTAAAGCAAATCTTGGATTAAATTCTTGCTCCCGATTAAAATCGCTAGAATATCATAGCGCTTTTAATTTTCAGCATGAATACCTTACACTCAAATCAATCGCCGTATTCGGTAGCTTGGATTAGTCAAATTTCGGAAGTCCCTCAGTCGGAGTGGGATCAACTCGCCCAACCCCTGAAAACTCCCTTTTTTGAATGGGACTGGCTGCATAATTTGGAGGCTTCTGGTAGTGCCACGGGACAGGCGGGTTGGCTGCCCAATCATCTGACAGTGTGGCGAGATTCTCAATTAGTCGCGGCCGCACCATTATATCTCAAAGGTCACAGTCGCGGTGAATTTGTTTTTGACCACCAATGGGCTGATTTGGCTTATCAATTGGGGATTGAATACTATCCCAAAATGTTGGGGATGTCACCTTTTACACCAGCAGAAGGCTATCGATTTTTAATTGCACCCTCGGAGGATGAGGAGGAAATTACTGGGTTAATGGTGCATGAAATAGATCGCTTTTGTATTAACCATAAAATTTCGGGCTGCCATTTTCTTTATGTAGATCGTCAATGGCAGTCTACTCTGGAAAAACAGGGATTTACCCCTTGGTTGCATCATAGTTATATCTGGCAAAATCAAGGATATAATAGTTTTGATGATTACTTAAAAATATTTAATGCTAATCAACGCCGTAATATCAAACGAGAACGAAAAGCCTTAGACAAAGTGGGGCTGGAAATGCGGATTTTGACGGGTGATGATATCCCTAAATCTATGTTTTCGCTGATGTATGATTTTTATGCGAGTACCTGCGATAAATTTGGCTGGTGGGGAAGTAAATATCTGACTCGGAAATTTTTTGAACAGTTACACCATGATTATCGTCACCGGGTGGTTTTTGTAGCTGCATATACTGAATTAGACGATCGCCAACCTATGGGGATGTCATTCTGTTTGACTAAAGGCGATCGCCTATATGGTCGCTATTGGGGAAGTTTACAAGATGTCGATTGTTTACACTTTAATGCTTGTTATTATTCCCCTATTGAATGGGGGATTAATCATGGGATTCAATCCTTTGACCCCGGGGCGGGAGGACGACATAAACAGCGTCGCGGTTTTCCAGCCAGACCTAACTACAGTCTCCATCGTTTTTATGATGGTCGTCTCTCTCAAATTCTCCGCAACTATATTCACCGCATTAATGACATGGAAAAACAGGAAATTAACTACCTTAATCAAGATTTACCATTCACCGATAACAGCTTAACTGATTTTTAGATATAGCCACGAGTTCCCAGACTGGCTGTGGTCATGGTCTTAACCCGCCATAGCCTAGTCTTCATAGTTAGTTAGAAAATATCCCCCCACAGATAGATAATAATTCAGATACAATTTGCTATAATTGAGACGGTGTGCAAATATATATACAATAGTTATGTCAAATCCCCCCAGATTACAAGGAACTGATCTAGTAGATTGTGCCAAATCCAGTGCGAAACAGGGACTAGAGGAAGCCGCCCGCAATTGTGGATATGGAGAAGATATAGAAGCCTTTACTAGCAGCTTAAAAAAGGCTTGTCATGATATGGGAATCAAGAATGTTGAAACCCTCAGCGATCTAATTACCGATCGCCAAAAGATAGTACAGCAAGGAGGCGTTGAAATTGCCCCCGACAGTGCGAGTTCCCTATAACTGCTAACTCAACCGGATCAATCCGAAATCCTCAGAAGTAAGGAATGGGATAGGTTCAGACTCCTACCCAGTCAATACTTCCATAGGTGCGCCATGAGTCTAGTTAAAAATTGTTTGCGTCCGGTGCAAGCTATCATAGCAGCCGGAGTAATCACCCTGTTATCGGTCAGTAATGCGATCGCCCTAATGGCAGAAGAAATCGATCGCATAAGTGAAAAAATCACCGTCTCGATCAACGGTATCAACCCCGGTTCAGGAGTAATTATCGCCCGTGAGGGAGACCTGTATTATGTACTGACAGCTAACCATGTTGTCCGTAGTCCCGATGAATACATAATTATCACCCATGACGGCGAAAAATACCCCCTAGACTACGATCGCGTCATTAGACTACCGGGAATCGACTTAGCAGTTTTAGCCTTTAGTAGCGATCGCACCTACCCTCTGGCGCAAATTGCCGATTATGATTATGATGCTGAATCCAGACATATTTTCATTTCCGGCTGGCCAGAATTTCAGCCCCGCCTATTTACCGCCGGGTTACTAATTAGCCAAGCCTACAAACTCGCCTTTGTCAAAGAACCCACCACCCGTGGTTATGACCTATTTTATACCAATTTCACCCAGGTAGGTATGAGTGGGGGGCCGATTTTAGACACCCAAGGTCAGGTAATTGGTATTCATGGAATGTCAGAAGGTCAAATCCTCATAGACCAGATCACCGGAACCAGCAATCGAGTTACAGTAGGCTACAGTGCAGGTATTCCCGTCAACCGATTTTTGCAATCAGGGATTCCCCTTAACCTCAATATCAGCGATCGCCAACCAGACCCCCCTACCCCCCGCCAATTACAATCTATTTCGGCTTATATGCAGGTTCCCCCAGTTAGCGATCGCTTTAGCGCGATCGACTGGACCAATCGCGGAAATCAGCTTTATCGCCACGAAAGATGGCGAGACTCCTTAGAAGCCTTTGAAAGGGCGATTAACATACAGTCTAATTTTTATCCGGCTTGGTATGGTCGCGCCAATGCGTTATCCTCCCTGAGTCAATACGATGAGGCGATCGCATCCTATGATCGCGCTACCCAACTCCAACCTAATTTTCATCCCGCATGGCGCGATCGTGGGGCGCTATTAATGTCTCTCGGTCGCCACGAGGAAGCCTTACAAGCCTTTGACCGCCTCCTACAAATTCAACCTGATGATTATGGGATTTGGTATTTACGCGGCAATATTTTAATGAATCACCTAGATGACTACCCAGAGGCGGCGAGATCTTATGCTCGCGTGATCAATATCAAACCTGATTTTACCCCCGCTTTCACCGCTAAAGCCCAAGCCCTATTTCGCCTGGGAGACTATGGAGAGGCGATCGCATGGCTAGATGAGTCTCTCCATCAAAATTCTCACCAAAGGGAAGCCTGGGTTTTAAGGGGTCAAATCTTTATGGCAATTCAACGTTACGCACAAGCCCTTAATGCCTATAATCGCGCTGTTAATCTTGATAGTAACCACTCTCAAAGTTGGTTAGGTAAGGCGATCGCATATCTGCGACTCAACCGCGACCAAGAGGCTAAAGATGCAGCCCAAAGGGCATTAGAAATTAATCCTGGCGACCTAGAAATTAAACAATTTCTGCAAACACTCCCCTAAAAATCAGTAGGGGCAGCTTTCCGCCGCCCCTAAGATCCAACTACATTGATGTACCTACACTTTCGCGATCGCCATTTCCCCCAATTGATTTCAACTTTCCGAAAAATCAGTCTCCTCAATCAACTGACGGAGTTTCTTCCATTCTGGTAACCACTCCCAAACCCCATCTGTGCGTTCAATTCTAGTCACAACTCTTTCAATGAATACTTCCTCTGGGTGCTTTTTATTTGAACTATCTTCAAATCCCCAATCACCGAGTTTGTCTCTCATGGCGTAGAGTAAATCCTTCCCCGCAAAATAATGGAGATAATTTTGAAAACGAGATCCTGCTGATTTGAATTTAGGAAGTAAATCCCTGAATTTCCCTTGCACATCTTTCTCTGACACAATTCTCTCGCCCTTATATTTTCTAACAATTTCAGCTATCCTTACTTCGCAGTAATCTTCGCCGAGTTTGGGCGGGAATGAATGTCCTTGTCGAACTTTGTCACCCCACAAATTCTTGAATTTTTCGCAAGCCAAAGCAGTTCTTGCCGCCGAATATGCAGCAATTTTCTGGGCTGCTTGGTCTAAAGCATTCTGATACTCAGAGTCTGATGGTGCTTTCTTTCCTAATGCCTTTCGGACGACTACCGGATCGATTAAATAGTTTTCAATCTCTTTTCTCTCCCACGCCCAACCGACCCATATTTGGTCATATACACATCGAATGGGTTCATTGGTTATTGGCCAATCTTGACAATCGAAATCATGATCGACCAAACAAGCTAAATTTGGTTGTCGGTCACGGTCGGCGATAATACTACTCAGAAAGCTGGAAGTTTTGCCACCGAGAGGGTGAATTTCACATTTGGGTAATAACTGACGAATGACTCGAATATCAATGCTTTTAGGACCTCCTTCGCAGTAGAGATTGGTTACAGACACAGCGTTCCTCCCGGTAAACGGTAGGTTTCACTTTCTCCAACAACATTGCTCACCGAGTCAGAGTGAGTGGTAATAATAAATTGACAGGTCGGTTCAATTTTCATCAGTTGGGATACAAAATATTGAGCAGCCGGAGGATGTAAGTTCAAATCTATTTCATCGATTAAGACCACCGAATAAGCAATTTGTTGCCTCACAAATTCATATAACAAAGGAAAAACAGACTGTTCTCCGGCTGACATTTCTTGAACGTCATAGGTTCGATATCCATCATTCAGCAGAAAATAAGTTTCTGAACCTGTCGGATCATTTTGAGTGGGCAGTTTTTCTATCCCAGCAAATGAGCGATCGGGAAAAACTTTTTGATAAAGTCTTTCTATCTGCAATAAATAACTATTTGAATAATCGCCAATTCCTGATTCTTGGTTTCTGTGCCAATCAATCAGGTATTGTCGTAAAATGCCGACTCCCACATCAAAGGATGCTTGACTA
The DNA here is from genome assembly GCF_051859755.1 of Limnospira sp. Classification (NCBI taxonomy): domain Bacteria; kingdom Bacillati; phylum Cyanobacteriota; class Cyanophyceae; order Oscillatoriales; family Sirenicapillariaceae; genus Limnospira; species Limnospira sp. Next base: position 788 of record NZ_JBIMLI010000102.1, on the reverse strand, counting down.
CTACTTTCGTTGAGATTGTCTCTGCTACTGTCTGGCTTGGAATGGGAACCTAAGTTCCTGAACTGGTCAAACCAAAAAACTCCGGGAAGTTTGGCAAAATAATGTCGGACAGATTGTTCTCTCCTATTGATAAACCATTGAGCATAATATCTTCCTCTAAATTGGGCGCGTTCTGCGGGAGTATCTCCAGCTTTCCAAAAATCACCGTTTAACAGAAGACTCACTCTCCGGCTATCTCCCGGTTCGACAAATTCCCGCATTTCTTTGAATTCGTCAGGTTGAGCATCGTACCATTTTTTTGCCAGTTCAGAAGTGGTTTTTAATTCTTCCTCCTCAAATAAAATCTGCATCTCAATCTTTGGCGATCCCCACCTAAAATGGCGACCGGGAAGGAAACCGATCCAGTTAAAATCTGCTACATCTCGAATCCGACCAGTTGCTAAGGCTAAAGGAAGGGCGATCGCCTGTAAGAGGGTCGTTTTACCTGTTCCGTTATCGCCGAGGATCAGATAGCGATCGCTCACCTCGTCCAGAATATTATTCTTGAATGAAATTTCTAGGTCCTGAAATCGTTTGAAGTTTTCGATTTTAATCGATTCTACTTTCATATAATTAAATTTTTTCTGTGCGTGCATCCTAGATCGGTATCTCGGAGATGGCTACCCCCTTCTCCCGTCACCAATTTTAACCGGAACAGATCGCCTATGTGGATCTGATACATTTACGCGACATTTTTCCGGTTGTTCCCGGACAATGCAACGATAGCACTATTACCCGTTAAGGTAACA
>NZ_JBIMLI010000101.1:0-19441 GCF_051859755.1 Limnospira sp. | reverse complement strand
GGGGCTGGCATTTTTGGTCTTCTTAGTCATCTCGTCCTCTCCATTATACGTCCTAAGTGTTCTGTCTTGTGCTATATGTCTATTGTGGTGACGAAGATGGTAGTTTTTTTGGGGTAGGTAGACTTGACTAAGAAGACCGTTCCCATGTAATTATGGTGTATAGCAATTTCTGGACTGACTTTATGCGCCAGGATTTTGCTTTTGATGAACAAGGAAATCGGACTGAACAAATTGGCACTCTTGAACAACCTTATGATCCACGCCAAAGACCTTGGTATAAAGCCGCTCAGGCTGAAGGTAAGGCTGTGTGGAGTGAGATTTATCTTTCTTTCTCCACCCTATTACCTACCATAACAGCAAGTCTCCCAGTTTATAGTTTAACCGATAGTTCTCTGATCGGGGTTTGTGCAACTGACTTTTTTTTACCCCAAGAAGTGAGTTGGTTTTTGCGAAATTTGGAGATTGGTAAAACTGGGACGGCTTTTATTATGGAGCGTTCCGGTAAATTGGTGGCTACTTCTACGGGAGAACCTACTTTTAAAATTGTTGGAGATGATCGTGAACGATTGTTGGCGATCGCCAGTGAAAATGACGCAGTGCGCTCTACGGCTAATTACCTGAGCGATCGCTTTAATGATCTCAGCAATATTCAAACTGTTGAAAAATTAGATTTTCAGTGGCAGGGTGAGCGACAATATGTTCAAGTTGTGCCATTTCGAGATGGAAATTTGGATTGGTTAGTAGTTGTAACCATTCCGGAATCGGATTTTATGAGCGAAATTAATGCCAGTCGTCAAAAGTCTATTGGGTTAAGTTTCGGGGCGTTAATAATAGCGATCGCTGTCGGAATTTTCACCTCTCGCTGGGTGACTCGACCGATTTTGCGCGTTTCCCATGCGGCTGATGAATTAGCGCAAGGTGAACTAGATCAACAGGTAAAACCTAGCCCAATTATTGAAATCGATCGCTTGGCGAAGTCTTTTAATAGTATGGCACAACAACTGAAACAATCATTTTCTGCCCTCCGCCAAAGTGAAGCGACTAATCGCGCCATTGTTAATACTATTCCAGATTTAATGATTCGCGCTAAGGGGGATGGTAGTTATCTTGATGTGGTGGGTAGTGATCGGCTGGAGGGAGTAGATAGTAGTGGCGACCAATTTTTAACCTCTAATCGATTGCCAAAGGCAATCACTATTCAGGAGTATTTACTCGATAATAATAAACAATTAATTAAGAATATTTAACAAGTATTAAAAACGAATAATTACTAATTTACAAGAATCAAATTATCCAGGATAATAAGTCTGTGAATAAAGAGGTGCAAATTATGGTTTTGTCAGAAGATGAAGTTTTGATTATCGTGCGAGATATTACCGATCGTAAACAAGCAGAAGAAGCCTTGCGTATTGCTGAGGAAAACTACCGCAGCATTTTTGAAAATGCTTTAGAAGGGATTTTTCAATCGTCCCCTCAAGGAAAATTTATTAATGCTAATCCTGCTTTAGCCAAAATTTATGGCTATGATTCTCCTGAAGAAATGATGGCAAGTATTACCAACATTAGTGAGCAGCTTTATGTAGACCAGGAAAAAAGAACCGAGTTTAGATATTTGTTATCTAAACAAAATTCAGTCAAAGATTTTGAATATCGTTGTTACTGCAAGGATGGTAGTATTATCTGGATTCAAATTGATGCGCGTGTTGTGAATGATAACAATGGCAATGTGTTGTATTACGAAGGCATTGTTCAAGATATTACTGAACGGAAGCGCAAGGAGGAGGAACTCAAGCGACAATTGCAAGAGTTGCAAATTGAAATTGATCACAAAAAACGTCAGAAAGAAGTGGCTAGTTTAACTGAGAGTAGTTATTTCCAGGAAGTTCAGCAGGAAATATCTAACGTTAACCTGGATGAATTCTGGAGTTGACAAAAAATTGATAATTATTAACTGTAGGGGCGAGTTATGCTGTCAATTCTCAATTCCCCAGGACGATATTAATCAACCCGCCCCGCCCCACCCGGTCATTAATTATTAATTATTAATTATTAATTATTAATTATTAATTGTCGGAGCGGGTTCTGCTATTACCTCACCTACCCAGGACGATATTAATCAACCCGCCCCGCCCCACCCGGTCATTAATTATTAATTATTAATTATTAATTATTAATTGTCGGAGCGGGTTCTGCTAGTACCTCGCCATTAATAAACCCGCCCTCTGGGGAGAGGGGTCAAGATTTGGCTTGTATGTAAGCGATCGCCTCTCGCCAGATCAAAATCGGTTCCCCCTGTGGGGGCTGTAAACAGATACAGTTAGGATCTTGCCAGATGATTTTGCCCTCTAGCAGATCTTTGGTGAGTAATTGAATCTCAACAGTGGGTTTATCCTTGATGTAGGTTTGTAACTTGCGGATGCTTGGTAAATCGGTATTAAACTCAGGCATAATCGATTAGTTATTACTAAAGCAGGAGATTGAGATATCAGTGATGGCAATTGAGTTTACAAAGTATCACGGTTTGGGCAATGATTTTATTCTGATTGATAACCGTCATCAGTCGGAGCCGATTTGTACACAGAGACAAGCTGTGCAAATGTGCGATCGCCATTTTGGTATTGGTGCTGATGGGGTAATCTTTGCGCTTCCCGGTGACGGGGCTAGTGACTACACCATGAGAATATTTAACTCTGATGGGTCAGAACCGGAAATGTGCGGGAATGGAATTCGCTGTCTGGCTAAGTTTATCACTGAGTTGGAAGGAAAAACTGGGACGGCGATCGCTTATAAAATTAATACCGCCGCCGGGGTCATCTGTCCCGAACTTTTAACCGATGGTCAGGTTAAAGTAGATATGGGATTACCACGGCTACTGGCTGCGGAAATTCCCACTACCCTATCTGAAAATAACCTCAAGGTGATCGATGTTCCCCTAGAGGTAGCAGGACAGGTTCTGTCTGTTACCTGCGTCAGTATGGGAAACCCCCACTGCATCACCTTTGTAGATGATGTAGCTAGTGTTCCATTAACGGAGATTGGACCGTTGTTTGAACATCATCCCGCTTTTCCTGAACGAACCAATACAGAATTTATTGAAGTAGTGCGACCAGATTATGTCAAAATGCGGGTTTGGGAAAGGGGCGCTGGTATAACTTTAGCCTGTGGAACCGGGGCTTGTGCTTCTGTGGTGGCGGGAGTGTTGACCCAAAGATGCGATCGCCAAGTAACTGTAGAACTTCCAGGGGGTTGTCTACAAATTGAATGGTCAGCTACAGACCAACGGTTATACATGACTGGACCAGCGCAAGCAGTTTTCCAAGGTCAGTTAACCTTTCCAATCAACAATAATCAATAATTAGGTAAACCAAGGACATTGCTATGGGTGGAGGCATTTATCTCATTCAGGATGATGATCAGCTTGTGGAAATGATGGAACAAGACTATGATTCTGAAGACCAACTTCAGGATCTCCTCGAATCTTATCCGAATTTACTGGCTGGGGATGAGATCGATCGCGCCACCCCTAGACGGTGGCTATTGATTTCCAGGGATGCTATGGTTCCCCCGGAAGAAGAAAGCGGCGGTCGCTGGTCTTTGGATCATTTGTTTATCGATCAAGATGCTATCCCTACTTTGGTCGATATTCGCCGTATCCGTAATACGGAAATGCGCCAAAAGGCGATCGGACTTATGTTGGATTATGCGGCCCATGTTAGTTTTTACTGGCCCATTGAATCGACTATTGCTCAATTTGAGGCTAACTGTCGCGAACAGGGTCGCGATCCAGAACAGGTTTTTGAGGAGTTTCTTGGACCTGATGCTAAAGAAGAGCGTTTTTGGCAAAAAGTGAAAACTAATGTACAGGCTGGTAAAATTCGCCTGGTTTTTGTGGCTGATGAAATCTCCCCCTCTTTGCGTCGGGTGGTGGAGTTTCTCAATAAGCAAACTGATCCGGGGGAAGTCTGGGCGGTGGAAATTAAGCAATATGTCAGTCAGGACGGTTTAAGGACTTTAGTACCTCGCGTAATTGGTCAAACGGCGGAAGCACAACAGAAAAAATCTAGCGCTACTGGGGAACGCAGACGCTGGGATGAGGTGTCTTTTTTTGAGGAATTAAATATCCGCCGGGGAAATGATGAAGCACAACTAGCCCAGAAAATTCACGCTTGGGCGAAACAACAACAGCCGAAAATTGATATTCAATGGGGAACCGGGGATATCTATGGCGGGTTTACGGCTTGGTTTCACCAAAAGGGTCAAAAACCCCATAAGTTATTTAGTGTGGATATTTCGGGTCGTTTGGAAATTTCCTCTAATAAATATGCCTCTCAACCTCCTTTTGATTGTCAGGAAAAATGGGGGGAACTTCGCAATAAGTTTAGTTCTATTGGTTTATCTCTCCCGGTAGAACCGACTGAGTATCGATCGCTAACTTTGCGTCTGTCTACTCTCCAGGATGAAACGGCGCTACAACAGGTTATGGAAACTTTTGATTGGGTCATTAAGGAAATTAAGAAAGCCTGATATCTTTTTCGGATAATCACTAAAGAAGCCCGTTAGGTAACAACCAACGGGCAATTAGCCGGCAATTACGGGGAAAAAGCACCCACTACTATGGTCTACATATCCAATTGTGGATATCTTCTGTTCTCCCGGTTTTTATTTCTTCGAGTTTCTGGAAAACTTGATTGGCTACTTTGCGATCGCTTACCGGAGGTAAAATCATGTCTTCTCCCTGATATCCAATGGTGGAAATATGGGCGATAGTTGCTGCTGTTCCCATACCAAAGGCTTCCGTGAGAGTTCCTTGATGGTAGGCTTGGACTATTTCATCAATGGCGATCGCCCTTTCTTCTACCGGAATGCCCCAATCACGACATAAGGTTAACACACTATCGCGGGTAATTCCAGCTAAAATAGTTCCGGTTAATTTCGGGGTGACAACTACTCCATCAATCACAAATGCTAGGTTCATCGTGCCACATTCTTCGATATATCGGCGATGAATACCATCGAGCCAAATTACATTATCATAGCCTTTCTCTTTAGCTTCTCGGTCTGCTATAAGGCTGGCGGCGTAGTTTCCGGCTACCTTAGCCGCACCGGTTCCCCCTTCAAATGCTCTCACATATTTTTCCGTGACAATCAATTTAACTGGATGAGAATAATAAGCGCCTACCGGACAGGAGATAATGATAAATTTATAGGAATCTGAGGGTTTTAATCCGACCGATTCATCAACAGCAAAGTAAATGGGTCTAATATATAAAACGCTGCCATTTTTATTAGGAATCCAATCATCATCTAACTTAATTAACTCTTTCAATCCATCAATAAAAATGGATTCGGGAATAGCTGGCATACATAACCTTTCGGCGGATTGATTAATCCGTTGATGGTTGGCATCCGGTCGGAATAATAGTGGCTCACCATTGGAGTTTTTATAGGCTTTCATACCTTCAAAAATCGCCTGTCCGTAGTGGAGAGCAGACGTAGCGGGTGATAGGTCTATCGGACCATAAGGGATAATTTGAACATCCTGCCAATTCCCCTGGCTATAGTTAGCCACCAACATATGATCACTGAAGATTTTGCCGAAGGGTATCGGTTCGGTATCTAGTTCTTTAATACGGGATTTTTTGGTAGTCTCAATTCGTAAGTGCAGATGCGGATTGTTCATGATAATTTTTCGTAGGTGGCAAAAGATTGAAATGATGGATTTTTTGAGGGGGGGGAACAGTAGATAGCCGCTAGTTAGTAATTATCTGATTAACTAGGCTGCTTAACTGTTCCCTTGACTAGAAAATCTGGGAATTTATCGCCTCAATTAAAAATTCTTTAGGCTAACTTAACTTGCCTTTGCCAAAGAATTTAGGAGGTTCCGAAAGTGTGTAGACTTCAGTTTCGGCGGCGATCGCCTCTCGTAGATGTCGGGGAAGTTGAAATAGTCCTAACAGGGTAGTACCGTCAAACATCCGCATACCGCCTACAGTATGCTGTTGGAGGATTTCATCTGTTTTCTCCGGTTGAGGATAGGGATCAATGGGGTGTTGCGAGGCGATCGCAAATCCCCAAGGAGCCCCATAGGTGGGGATAAAGCTAGTATAGGATTGAACATGGGGAAACACAGCGTTAACTGTATTGACAATGCGAACGTGAAGATTTAAATTTCCGGGAGCCACCGGGCCAGCTTGAATTACAAATATCCCATCATCAGCTAGGACGCGCTGGATATTCTCAAAATACTCCTTCGTAAACAGTTTAAATGAGGGTCCTTCCTCAATGGGGTCTGATAGATCAGAAATAATCACATCCCATTTTTGGTCGGTGGTATCGAGAAACTCCAACGCATCCCCAACCACTAATTCCGTCCGGGGGTCTTCAAAAGCATTCTGGTGCATTTCTGGCAGATATTCGCGGCACGCCTCCACTACATCCCCATCAATATCAACCATTACCACCCGATCAACAGTTTTCCAGCGCAACACTTCCCGGATAGTCGCTCCCTCGCCGCCACCTAAGACTAAAACCTTCTCTGGTTTACCTTGAATGACCATCCCCGGATGGACTAGGGGTTCATGATACAGAAACTCATCCCCGGTGCAAGACTGCCATTTACCGTCCAGGACTAGGGCTTTGCCATAAGCCCCAGTTTCAACTATGTACATTTCCTGATAGGGGGTTTTTTTATGGGCCAGAACATCGATCACCCCGTGAGCATAAATATCCCAAGGTGTGATGTACTCTGTCATCCAAAAATCAGCCTGAACTTCACTGCCAGCCATAAAATATCCTCCCGGGTGTGATTTGACCAAAAGGGATTATATCCCAAATCCGCATAGTGATCGCTTTGATGTCATCCCCCTAATCAACCACTAAGAAAACACAAGACAGATATATATTTATGTTTTCCGTGGCAATATTCCTGCTCGACTCTAGCCTGAGTTAACTTATGATTGACTATCAGGAAAGTCTGGGATTACCCATTGAGGTGGTGCTGTGCGTTTTTTGCGGACGGCTTCTTCTGCGATATCTAGCATTTGATCTAAAGATGTATTTTCAATAAAACTCGATGCAGAACTCACATATTCCCGGTGGGGGCATTTATCACCCAGAATACAACCATTTTTACAGGCTTCTGCACAATTGATGGTAGTTTCCACAATAGTTTCCTCTCTCTCAAATTCGACAACCTGCCAAAAATTGTAGTATAGCAGTCAGATTGTCGGCTACTCATATAGGACATCAGACCATGAATCGTTTAATATACCAATTGAAATCTTTACCCTGGCGGTGGCTACTTCAAAGCGCCGGGGTCACAGTGGCTATAGTGGCGGCGGTTGAGTTGCTGTTGACTCTGGGTTTAACCTATTCGGCTAGTTTCTCTCAGGCGATCGCCTTCTTGTATTCCCCACCCTTGGGCATAATTATGTTTATCCTGTCGGCGATCGGTATCGGCGCTTTGGCTGTTTATCTCTTGGAACTTTGGGACCAAGATATGATCCTTAATTCCGGCAGTCTCTGGGCTTTGCTTGCCTGTCTACTTCTGGGTTTATGGATTAAATCCTTACTTCCCATACCTGACATCGTGATCACTTTATCACGATTTTCCTTTATTGGCGTTCTCGTCGGCGTTTTCTGGAAAGGAAGACCTTACTTTCGTTAACCCCCACCCATTGACGTTTAGCATTTAATATTTTACTATCTAGTTAAGTATTCACATAATATCTAAATGCAACGGCTAAAGGAGAATCAATGCTATTTCGTCAGCTATTCGACCCGGAAACCAGCACTTATACCTATCTAATTGCTGATACTGTCACCAAGGAAGCAGCCTTAGTCGATCCGGTTCTTGAACAAGTCGATCGCGATCTGAAATTGCTGGAAGAATTGGAATTAAAGTTACGCTATTGTTTAGAAACCCATATTCACGCTGACCATATTACCGGGACGGGGAAACTACGCCAGCTTACCGAATGTCTGGGAATTGTACCCCAAAAGGCTAATGCAGCCTGTGCCGATCGCTACATTGGTGATGGAGAAGTCTTAGAATTAGGGGAGATTAAAATTGAGGCGATCGCTACTCCCGGACACACTGACAGCCATATCACTTATTTGGTAAATGGCGATCGTATTTTAACCGGAGATTCCCTATTAATCCGAGGTTGTGGACGTACTGATTTCCAAAGTGGCGACCCCGGACAACTTTATGATTGCATTGTTCAAAAACTCTTTACACTTCCCGAAAATACTTTAGTTTATCCTGGTCATGACTATCGAGGTCATACAGTTTCCACTATTCAAGAAGAAAAACTTTACAACCCCCGTTTAGCCGGAAAAAGCCGCCAGAGTTTTATTGAATTAATGAATAGTCTCAATCTTCCCGACCCCAAAAAAATTATGGCTGCGGTTCCTGCTAATGAACGCTGCGGAAAAGTTCCCAGTCTTTCCTAAGTCTTTAAGCAAAATCTGGACGGGTTTATCTATCTTTCTAGTAACACACCAAAGCCGACTGGTCAGAAAGGGCGGGTTTATCTATCTTTCTGGGTTTCTAGTGATAGACCAAAGCCGACTGGTCAGAAAGAAAGGGCGGGTTTATCTATCTTTCTGGTGATACACCAAAGCTGACTGGTCAGAAAGGGCGGGTTTATCTATCTTTCTGGTAATACACCAAAGCCGACTGGTCAGAAAGGGCGGGTTTATCTATTTTTCTGGTAATACACCAAAGCTGACTGGTCAGAAAGAAAGGGCGGGTTTATCTATCTTTCTGGTGATACATTAAAGCCGACTGGTTAGAAAGGGCGGGTTTATCCATGTTTCTGGTGACACACCAAAGCTGACTGGTCAGAAAGGGCGGGTTTATCTATCTTTCTGGTGATACATTAAAGCTGACTGTAGAACCCGCCCCTACAGAGCCCGCGCCGATAATTATTAATTATTAATTATTAATTATTAATTATTAATTGCGTAACCCGCCCCAAATGTTTTTTTGATATTCCCTATTTTCTCATAGATTAATGATTATTTTGATTGTCGGACATCTCCTCGCTATTTGTATTGGTTTGAGTCTGGGTTTAATTGGGGGCGGAGGGTCAATTCTAGCCGTTCCGGTTCTCGTTTATATTATGGGAATAGGGACTAGAGAAGCGATCGCCATGAGTCTAGCCATTGTCGGTTCAGTCAGTTTGCTGGGGATGTTACCCCATTGGCGGCGTGGAAACGTGAATTTTAAGACTTTTGCTGTTTTTACCCCAACAGCCATGGTAGGGGCTTATTTTGGCGCTCGTTTAGCATCTTTTCCTGGGATTACCGATACCATTCAAATGGTCAGTTTTGGGGCGATCGCCTTACTGGCTAGTATATTGATGATTTCCCGCAGTAATCATGTCCCCAAGGCGGTCAGTCCGTCTGTGGGTAAAGACAATTCTCGCTGGTGGTTGATTCCCCTGGGGGGATTAGGCGTAGGTGTAATTACCGGATTTGTCGGGGTTGGGGGTGGATTTGCGATCGTACCAGTATTGGTATTGCTGGGGGGAATTCCGATTAAAGAGGCGATCGGCACTTCCTTATTAATTATCACATTTAACTCTATTGCTGGCATTATCGGCTATTTAGGACAGGTTCCTATCAATTGGTCTCTCACCTTTTCCATGACCATAGCTGCTAGTTTAGGGACTCTCGGCGGCGCTTATTTGAATCAGTTTATTGACGGTAAACGATTACAAAAATTCTTTGGTTTCTTTGTGTTAGGAATTGCCACCGTCGTTTTACTGCAACATTAATAGCATTGAACCCCACCCAGTTAAATTATGCCATCCATAGTTCAGCATTTGGTAGGGGGGGTGATGACCCTCTCCCTGAGAGAGAGGGAGATTTTTGTCAATGAGGAATTATCATGCCTTCAAAATATCTAGGTTTGATTGGGGATAGTAATATCAATCGAGGTAACTTTGACATCCTCATTCAAGCTATTAAGGGGGGGATTAATACTCTTTTGATTACCCACCACTAAAATCACCAGCTTTTCGGGTTGGAGATACTCAGCCGCCACCCTCTGAACATCCTCAATGGTGGTCTCCTCAACTTGACGACGGTAGTTGAAGATAAAATCGGCGGGATAACCGAAGTATTCATAACGCATCAAACGGGAAAGGGTTTGGTCGCCGGAAGCGAAATTAAACACAAAAGAATTAAGGGTTGATTCCTTGGCGTAGTTTAATTCGTCGGCGGTAATGGGTTCCGTGCGTATGCGCTTAATTTCCGATTTCATCGCCTGAATTAATGGAACAGTCGTATCTGAACGAGTTTGACCCCCAGAAATAAATAAGCCGGGATAATCAAAATTAGGACTCCATACCCCATACACAGAATAGGCTAAACCTTGACGCGATCGCACTTCATTAAATAGCCTACCACCAAAGCCATTCATCACACCATTAAGAACCATTAGCGCCGGGTAATCAGGATTATTAGCCTTACCGCCTAAATGTCCCATCTGCACATAACTTTGAGTGAGTTGGGGTTGGTCAATCATAAATACCCCACCCATATTAACCTGATTCACATCAGGAAGGGGAGGATTTATAGCTTGATCGCCAGATTTCCAATCTCCGAACTTTTCAGCAATTAGCGATCGCATTTCCGCTGAATCAAAATCTCCTACAATCCCCAATATCATATTTTTGGGGTGAAAATACTGTTGATGAAACTTGACTAAATCTGACCTAGAAATCTGTGCTAAATGTTCATATTCGACACTGCGAGCGTAGGGACTTGTCTCGCCATAAATTAGCTTTTGAAATTCCCGACTAGCTATGCGTTGAGGGTCATCATTTCGACGAGCGATCGCCCCTCGCATTTGATTTTTCGCTAACGCTAATTGTTGAGAATCAAAAGCTGGTTCCCTAATCACTTCTGCAAATAAACTAAATACCGCATCCAGGTCTTCACTTAATGCACTAAAACCCGCATTTCCCATAGTGTCACTAATTCCCGTTTCTACCGATGCGGCTTTGTGTTCCAGGATTTCATTTAACACTTGGGGGGGATGTTTTTTGGTTCCCCCAGCGCGCATTAAACTCCCCGTTAAACTAGCTAATCCCACCTTATTATTAGGTTCAAAACGGCTGCCAGTTTTAAAGATAGCACTTCCCCTAACTAAAGGAAGTTCCCGGTCTTCCATTAAATAAATAACAATGCCATTGTCAAGTTCATAGCGACTGTATTCGGGAAGTGCCAAAGTGCGGAGGGGAGGGAATTCTAGTTCCCGATAATGTTTGGGAACTCCGGCGACTGCGGGGGAATGCCAAACCACTGTCATGACCAGGGTTAGACAGGCGATCGCCATTAGTAATAACCTGGATTTTTTCAATTTCATAGAGGTTGTCAATTGCATATTATTAGGAAGTGGTACATTAATTTTGCGATAAAAGACGACCCACCGTGCGATTTTCCGGGCGGAAAGTAGCCTGGGCGACCCTTTGAATATCTTGGGGAGTGATAGCAGAAATAGCATCCAAAGTTTCAAATAGGTTCCGCCAAGATCCTGTTTTCACCTCATAGTTAACTAAAGCAAAAGCCATCCCCATATTAGAATCAAGCGATCGCAATAAACTCGCCCGCGCCTGAGTTTTTACCCTTTCTAATTCCCGGGGAGAAACCAGTTCATTTTTGAGGCGGTCTATTTCCACTTGTAAAGCCGCCGCCACATCATCCACCGTATGATTAGGGGAAGTTAACGCATAAAACAACATCAAATTCTCATGTTTATTTCCCGGATAACTGCTAATTCCTTGGGCGGCGAGGGCTACCTGTTTTTGTTCTACCAAAGATTGATATAACCGGGAAGTGCGACCACTGCTAAGAATACTGGCGATCGCATCTATAACCACATGGTCTGGGTCACTGATAGCCGGGCGATGATACCCTTCTAAATACCAAGGTTGAGAACGTAGATATTTAGTGATTTCGCGAGTTTCAAGTTGTGGCGGTTCCTTCACATCAAGTTGTGGGGGATGAGGTCGAGATGGATAGCGACCAAAGTAGATTTCCGCCAGTTTTTTAACCTGTAATGGCTCTACATCTCCCACCACCGCTACAGTCAAATTACTCGGTACATAATAGGTATCAAAGAAATCCTGAACATTTGGGCGGGTCATCCTTTGCAAATCCTCTAAATAACCAATCACCGGACGACGATAGGGGTGTACTTGAAACGCCGTTTCAGCGAAAGCCTCCACCATTTGACCCACCGGAGAATTATCAGTCCGCAGTCTTCTTTCTTCAAGAATTACCTCTTTTTCCTTAAAGAATTCTCGGAATACAGGTTCTAAAAATCTCTCCGATTCCAGAGACATCCACAATTCTAACTTATTCGATGGTAGACTGTAGAAATATCTCGTTTCATCAGCAGAAGTCGTAGCATTCATTCCCACTCCCCCCGACTGTTCAACAATCCGCCCAAATTCATTTTGGTTAACATACTCAGACGCTTGTTTTTCCACCTTCACAAATTCCGCCGTCAGTTTAGCTACTTCCTCTGTATTACCCTGATTTTGGGCGACCAGGATACGGTCAAATAGTTGATCTAGTTTATCTAAAAGCGGTTTTTCCGCCGCATAATTACTCGTCCCAATCCGTTTAGTCCCCTTAAAAGCTAGATGTTCTAAATAATGGGCTACCCCCGTTTGTCCTTCCGGTTCATCAACACCCCCAACATCTGCATGAATTAAAAAAGAAACCACTGGCGCTTGATTTCTTTGTAAGACTATAAATTTCATCCCATTATCCAGGCGAAATTCACTCACTTTATCGATAACTCGATCTAAGTAAGGTTGGATAGATGGCGAATTGCTGGGAAGTTCATCAGCTTGGGTTGGCTGTCCAAAAGTAGTCACCCCCAGGACAATTGCTAACAGCAACAGCAGAAATTGTTTTAGCCAAGGGGGTAATCGTTTTTGATGGTGGTTATGTGAAGTCACGAACCAACTTAGATTCATAAAGATTTTTGAGTTTCTGGTTTAGATCATAGTTTCTATATTGACATACTCCCCCGTCAACTGCTATCCATGAAAAATACTATTCGTGAACTACAATGTCTCATCCACTCTTGACTCTGGCGAATTGCCTATCATACCATCAACTCAGGGTTTTGATAATTATCTCCCCCACAGCTTCAATTTATTTATGAACATCTTTAATCAATCTCCACCCCGAGAAGTTGACATACCTACTCGTATCCTGAAAGCGGCGACTAAACTTTTTGCGCGACGTGGCTATGAAGCAACTACTATCAAGGACTTGGCTGCTAAGGTGGGAGTGGCGGAGGGGACTATATTTCGCTACTTTCCTAATAAAAAGGCGATTTTGGTCGAGGTCGTGACTCAGGGATGGGTGGAGATTTTGACGGATTTACTCACAGAATTGAGTGAAGTCGCTAATTATCAAGGGATTTCACAAATTATGCGACATCGGATGATGGGTCTGCATAGTAACGCCGATTTACTGCGGGTTTGTTTCCTAGAAGCGCAGTTTCACCCGGAATTGAGCGATCGCATTCAGTCAGAAATTATTGCTAAAATGACAGACGTGGCTGAGGCTTTCTTTCAAACCGCCATCGAGAAGGGGGTTTATCGTCCCATGAATCCCCGTATCGTCGCCCAGGTATTTTTGGGGATGTTTGCTGTAGCTGGCTTCAGTTATCGCACTATTATTGACCCAGCCGCCTCCCCCAACGATATGCAGGAAATGGCTGAAGGACTCACTGATATTTTTCTCAATGGGATTATTAACCGAGAATCAACGGGCCATTAAAATCTCTGGGAAGGTCGAGCAAATTTTTTGGCGACAAGACTAGACTTATTTTTGAGAATCAGTTATAGTAGAATGATGTCACTGGGAGAGGTGGCTGAGTGGTCGAAAGCGGCAGATTGCTAATCTGTTGAGGGGTGTTCAGCCTCTCCGAGGGTTCGAATCCCTCCCTCTCCGTTCACAATTAACCTGGTGGGGAAAAACCAACAAGGCGATGAGTCTCTTACCTAATGTTTGCAAACAGTTACCCATTCACACCGACAAGTATTTGGGTTAATCCGTTGTCTGTGGCTCCTTCTCAATAAGGCCATAGAAAAAACGAGCATGGAGGGATTTGAACCCTCCATAAAAGCTATAACCCTTATTCTACCGCCATTCTAATGCGCTCAATGGCGATCGCACATTTAGGAGTTAGTGCCAAATGAGTGCAAGTATAAACAGTACACACAGTGGTACATATCAAGGCTTTCAAGACATTCTTGAGTTTTTTAATCTATCCCGCAAACAATGTCCCAAGGGTGTCAGGATTAAACGTAACCGGGGGACAATCCAACTAGACATCACCACTGACCCGGAAACGGGGGGCGTAAACAACGGGGATGTAATTGTCAGTTCACTTCTGAGGGTATCCGCAAGGCTGTTGACAAGGCTTGGCTAGTCCATAAATCCCTTGATGGACAATTCCAGTCAGTATCTGAATGGTTGGACTGGTACAAGGCTACTATCCTTGATGAGTCCAAAGTTCCCATGGAAAACGACTTAATCACTTATCGTCAAGTATTCAAAGACATGGAGGATGATTACTTTAATGGGGTACATCGTAACACCAAGCGAAAACGTTCCCGCGATATGGCTAGTGACCGGAAATCTTTCCGACGTTGCTTCACCCAGGTATTCGATCAAGTCACAGATTGGGATACTTACGTTAGTTGGGAAGGTATCAAAGAAGCACTGTATAGTCCACTACCAGACGGTAACAACCCAGTAGGACATAAAGACTTTAAAGACAGATACTACCGGTTAAAACAGGTAGCAGAACGCGCTGGACGCAAGAAAGCACTGGAGAAATTAGAAAAGATTGACCCTACTCAAACAGTATTTGCTGAATCCCAAAGTATAGACTTGGATACCTTGTTAAGTTTGCTAGACAAGGAACGCAACACTGATTATGGGCGGTCAACAGAAAACCAGGCACGTGATGGTTGGTGCTGGGTGTCGGCAATGTGTGCTTTATACGGGTTGAGACCGTCAGAAGTTGCGGCAGGTCAAAACTTAACCAAAGCCATTACGGTTGACGGTATCACTTTCCCGGCTGTATCTGACCCTAACAACCTTGAGTTAGTGCTGGTTATTGGTGAGTTTACTTACTTTGGTGGTAGCACCAAGACAGGTTGGCGGTTAGCTATCCCAATGTCAAAAGACAAGACTCTGATTAACCGCCTAGGAATTCATAACGTCTGCTTACCTATCACAGAATCCAAAGACCCTAGCAAGTTTAACGATAATCACCGCAAATGGTTAGAACGTCACGATTGGGGATTCACTCAAACTTATGCTTTCCAACACCTTGGTAACCAACTAGGAGAAATGAACGGGATACCACAAGAAATCAGAGCGCGTTCATTTGGTCATAGTGTTGCAGTTAATGACAGCAAGTACAAAAAACGCCGCCACCTGGCTACAGAGTTAGGTATCCTGACACGACATCAAAGGCAACCATTGCCACTAGATATGGGGAAACAAGCCTTAATTAATATCGGTATCAATCCAGATTTACCAGAAGTTAAGGCAATTCTTAGGGCAATATATCAACTCGATGATTAATCCCCAATAAACCCACAACACAATACCCTCTAGGCTAAATACCTAGGGGTTTTTTTTGCACTAACTCCTAAATGTGCGATCGCCCTTGAGTGCACTAGAGTAACGGTAGAATAGGGGTTATAGCCTTTATGAAGGGTTCAAATCCCTCCAGGCTCGTTTTTTCTATGGCGTTACCCTGACGGCGATAGCGGGAATTCACTTAACCCGATAGTCGTACCGTCACACTCAAAATGCACTCCATTCAGTCTTAGCACACGGGACAATTAGTGCATATCCCTTAGCAACAAATCTTAATTATTGACGGGTTAATCAATAAGCACAACTTAATCAATCTGTCAAATACCCATATCACCCCCTAAACCCGACAAGTGATAGGGTAGCTCCCTTGTGATACCCGTCAATGGCAAGCCTATCGGTTCGTTCGTCACCATTGACTGCTATCACATCGGTCACTTCCCCAATAGTACTTGTTCCGGTTATGGGGGGAGGGTATGATTCAAAGTCAACACGATAGCCGTAGGTAGCCGTAGAGGGGAACCTTCTAAGTAATCAATGTACAAAGATATCAGACCGCCTTTCCGTGGACTATACCTATAGGTAAACCTATGAGCGATCGCGTTGTAGTCGGTCATCTATGCCTCCGTTTTGGGAAAGGTGAGCAGTAAATCGCGGTAATATTCGTATGGCTTTACTGTTAGTCTTGCCGGGAACAAACTTCCATTTTTAATTTTTCTCCGAGTGCATCTTCAGCTACATCCAGATCATAATCCATTTGCAAACCCATCCAAAACCGGGCGGACATATTGAAATAATAGGCTAAACGTAGGGCTGTATCTGCCGTAATTCTACGTTTACCGTGAATAATTTCATTAATTCGACGTGCAGGTACACGCAAGGCTAGAGCAACCTGATTTTGACTCAGATTCATGGGCTTGAGAAATTCTTCTAACAGGACTTCGCCAGGATGTACAGGGGTCAATTTATCTAATTTATTTTTTGTCATGATTCCACCTCAGTGATAGTCAACAATTTCTACATCTGTTGCATCCCCATCTTTCCACCCAAAGCAAATTCTCCATTGGTCATTAATTCGGATACTATACTGACCGATTCTACTGCCTACCAAGCGTTCAACGAGTCACGTTAAACGTCAAGCGCAAATTTCTCAGAAAAAATTCTTTCTTTTCCGAGAGATGGAAGTTGAGCCAGCATGATCGCGTTATTGGATTGGGCGATCGCCTTGTAGTTAGTCATCTATGCCTCCGTTTTAGGAAAGGTGAGCAGTAAATCGCTGTAGTAGTTATATTGTTTTTGGCGATCGCTCAGTTCGGCGGTCAGTTCGGCGGTCAACGCTGTAAAAGTGTCCAAAATCCGCACGATTTCGGCTTGAATGGCAAGGGGTGGGATCGGGATTTCTAATTTAGCCAAATCGGACTTATTGACTGCGGGCACTCCCCCTTCTTTTTTTAGACCTAAAAGCAGATCGCTTTCTGACTGAAGAAAATAGAAAAGATATTTGTTGATGAGTAGAGCTTCATCTGTTGATCGTAGCTTGTAGCATAACGGCCCCAACCAAAACGGGGTCTTTTGATATCCAACATAGCAAATTCCCCCTTGACCTCGATATGGCGTTGTAACTGTGTCGCCTTCGCAATTGCTGCTTGCGGTATATCCAGATCTAGTTGTTCCTGCGTTAATGTAATCATAATCTGTCGCGTTATCAAAAATTTCAGTTGGCTTCTGTCCAGTATTGATCTCAGCAATCTCCCCCAAGGTATTCCACTCCACCGCCGCCCCATCTAACAGCCTCCCCAGGAAATTCCTACCGCTCATCCCACACCTCCATCAAACCCCATCAATTCCCGCTCAATCTCTTCAATACTCGGCAATTGAGTTTGTAACGGAACAGGCAAAGATTCCAATAACTTATATTCCGCAATACCCATAGGCTGGCTTTTATCTCCCAAAGCATACTCAGCCACCACCTTGTCTTTGCTTTTGCACAACAACAAACCGATCGTAACCCCATCCTCTTTAGCCTTCATTTGCCTATCCACCGCCGTCATATAAAACCCCAACTGCCCCAAATGCTCAGGCTTAAACTTGTCCGCTTTCAGTTCAATCACAACATAGCAGTGCAATTTCAGATGATAAAACAACAGATCAATAAAAAACTCCTCCTCACCCACTTGCAGCAACACCTGACGACCCACAAAAGCAAATCCTGCACCCAACTCCAACAAAAATTGTGTAACGTGCTTAACTAATGCCCTTTCTATTTCACGCTCCTGAGCCTCCACGGTTTTACAAGATATTGATTCAAGGGGAAATATCCTAATAAACTTTGGCTCAAAATATACAATTAATTTTGCCTGAGTACTTACATATTCAAGTAAGTGACGGGACTAATCTAACCAAAAAGCTTAGTAACCCCCAAGAAAAATCCAGGAATCACAAAAAATACCCCGATAATGTAAACAAAGGCTAAATATTTTCTCTCACTTGCCATAGAAGCAAATGTTACTGCCAGAAAAATCGGTATCCTGTACATGAAGGAAATACAAAAAATAATCAGAACACCAAAGAAGTTAAAAAGAAAATGAACCATGGCAATTTGTAAAGCATAGACTTCGGTATCTCCCGAAATTGCGGTCGCAGCAAGTATAGCAGTCACAGTCGTGCCAATATTAGCCCCCAGGGTAAAGGGATAAACTTGCTGTAAGGTCATCACACCAGCGGCGGCTAAAGGAACAATTAAACAGGTTGTTGTTGTGGAAGACTGAACCAAAATCGTCATGAACATCCCGGCAGCAATGCCAGCAATGGGACCTCTCCCCACTGCTATTTCGAAAATATCTTTGGCACGACCCACCAGTACAACTTTGAGGAGCTTACTAATAAAATAGATCGCTGATATAATGACAATAACCCCTACAAAGATCAGGAAAAGTCCATCAAAAGGTTCAGGGAAATTGCTGGCTATGCCTCTGAAAAAACCGACCACCGGGCTTGTTGCCGCCCTGACAAAGTTGTAATCTCCGATGCTTAGGGAATAATCGCCAATAAAAAACCGTGCAAGATAGCCCGCCGCAGTTTGGAGGGGATGAAAGAGAATTTCAAGGGGGAGAAAAATAATCACACAGAAGATGTTGAACATATCAAGGATAGTGGCGGCCCCCAGCGCTCGCTTAAAAGCCTCTTTATCCCCCATACTGGCTAGACTCACGAGGGTGCTAGTGAGACTGGTTCCGACATTGGCTCCCATGATGATCGGTACGGCAGTTGCCACGGGTAAGCCTCCCCCTACCAAACCAACCGTAATTGAGGTAACAGCACTGGAAGACTGAGTTAGCGCTGAGGCAAGCGTCCCAACGATCAGTCCTAGGAAAGGATTGGTGGCAAAGGCAAAGATTTCTTCGGCTTGGTCGGCGGTAGCTGTCCTAAAGCCTCGGCTCACCAGTTCAACTGCCACAATAATGATATAAACCAGCACTAACACGGCAATCCATTGGGGCAGTTTGTTGCCTTGAGTTGTCCGTCGATTTTTTTCTGGAACTTGCTCTTGAATATTACTTATAGCTAATATGTGAATAGATTTTATCTCTCATGAAGAAATTAGTCTTTACCTTGAATGCTGCCATAAAAATTCTGATCACTGGTTAATAAAAACTTAATTTTTGATTAAATTCTGGTTATTTCTTTTATTTGCCGTAGTTCATTAGTCAAACGGATGATATCAAGTTCGCTTAATCGGTTATAATATCAGTGACCAATGCCAAACTTGCGTTATGCCCAGACGAATTAGTAT
>NZ_JBIMLI010000100.1:0-19693 GCF_051859755.1 Limnospira sp. | reverse complement strand
GTTTATCCTCAACTCTTCTCGCTTATTATACCGTATTGCCCTAAAATATTAACCTAATTTGAGATTAAATCATGCTCTATCTGCTAAGTGGCCACGCGCGGCTACCACTCAGCCCAAATGCTTGTGGATTATGGAAAATCGGCGATTTCGGCAATCGGGTTGTGGTATATTAAACAGAATCCTGCGATGAAAAAGTTAAGGTTAAGGCTATGAGCGAAATTTTTACAGGCAGTCTTATTGAACCCGTGTTACTCCTCTTAGGTTCCGTAGGGTTTTTCTTTTTTGCCATTCAAGCCTATCGCCAACTAGAAAAATGACTCCACCGTAGTAGGTGGCCGGGTGAAATCCCTTCCTCAAACTCCTATACTTTGATCAATACTAAAGCAATACAATGGTTATAAATGCACAGGACGGAAAATCTTTAGATGTGTTTGGGGTAGGAAATGCCCTATTAGATATTCTGGCCTTTGTCGAAGATGATTTTCTGGAAACTCATCAACTGGGTCGCGGCGGTATGACTCTGATGGATGCTCACCAACAGGGTACTTTATTGCAAGAGTTGGAGAATAGCCCACTTAAATTAAGCTGTGGCGGTTCTGCTGCTAATACCATGATGGCGATCGCTCAAAGTGGTGGAACTGGTTATTTTGCAGCCAAAGTAGGTTCCGACACCAACGGCGAGTTTTACAGACAAGACATGACCGCCGCCGGAATTGAGTTTGGGGTTAAATCGGCTACTGAAGAACAAGGACCCACAGGAACCTGTTTAGTCCTGACCACCCCAGACGCAGAACGCACCTTATGTACTAATTTAGGGGTATCTATTGCTCTGTCTCCAGCCGATATCGATTGGGAAGCATTTCGCCGCAGCCAATATGTATATATTGAAGGTTATCTCTGGGATGCTCCTGAACCCCGCCTAGCCTGTTTAGATATCCTCCAACAAGCTCAAACCCATAATATTAAGGTGGCTCTCACCTTTTCTGACCTATTCCTGGTGGAACGACACGGCGAGGAACTGCGACAATTATCAGCAGAATATGCTGATGTGATTTTCTGTAATGCAGATGAAGTCAAGGCGTTTTGTCAAGAAACAGACCTAGAAGCCTGTGCGCGTCAAATGTCTTCCTTAGCGGATCTAATTTTCATTACTAATGGCGGTCAAGGCTGTTTAGTTGTCCAAAATCAAACCATTACCCCGGTTTCTGGTTTTCCGGTGAAGCCTATTGATACTGTAGGTGCGGGGGATGCTTTTGCTGGTGGCGTTCTCTATGGACTCACTAACGGATTAACTACTGAGAAAGCTGCTCGCTGGGGGAATTATCTAGGTTCTCAAATTGTACAAGTCCGGGGCCCTCGTTTATCAGAATCCTATCGGTCACAGCTAGAAAAAATCATCAGCCGCTAATTTGATCATCGATTATCGATCATTATCCTGTAGGGGCGGTTTCCTACTCTCTCCTTAACCCCGGACTACAGAAATAGGAATATCTATCTTGTTTGTACCCGGTCCAAACCGCCCCTAATTCTGATTAAGCTGTAGCTGCCTCAGTTTCTCCTTCCCCGTCTTCAGCTTGTCCGCCACCACGATACAGAATTGAAGCCACTACTTGATCAGCCTCAGCAATAACTTCTACACCCTCTGGGAGTTGCAGTTCACTAATATGCAGCGCATCGCCAACTTCTAGTGAAGAAACTTCTACATCAATAGCTTCGGGAATATTCCCTGGCTTGCAGTTTACTTGCACTTCAGTAATTACTAGATCAAG
Source organism: Limnospira sp. (assembly GCF_051859755.1). NCBI lineage: Bacteria > Bacillati > Cyanobacteriota > Cyanophyceae > Oscillatoriales > Sirenicapillariaceae > Limnospira > Limnospira sp. Next base: position 17,924 of record NZ_JBIMLI010000100.1, on the reverse strand, counting down.
CATTCCCCCACTATTTTTAACTCCGATGGGTTCGCCGATAAAGTTTAGGGGAATAGTGACTTCCACACTCTCGAGAGTTCCTACTGAGAAAAAACTCAGATGATAAGGAAAGCCTTTCCATGGGTGGGTTTGTACTTCCCGCAACAGAGCCTTACCAGCCCAGGATAAATCGGGAATATTCAGTTGAATCAAGGTATGATTCACGGCTCCCTTTTTCATGAGATTTTCAGCGCTTTTGGCATCAATGGTCAGTTCTTCAGATTCAGCCCCTTTATGACCATAAAGAACGGCGGGAATTAGACCCTCACGGCGTAAAGCTCTCGGTTTAGAACCTGATGGTCGCTTCTGACATTGTACAGTGATTTCCATGATTATTTCCTACTAACTAAACTGTGATGAATTTAGGGATATTTTAACCCAAAAATGCCGAGCGATCGCCACCCCATAAAATTTGATCACTCGGGTTAAGATTGATGCTCTACGGGCTGACCTTTGGCATCTAATAAAGCTCTTTTCGGGCCGTGAATGGGGTCTTCGACAATAATGGTTTGATCGCGACTGGCTCCTAGAGAAACAATGGCGATCGGAACCTCCATTAATTCCGCCAAAAACTTGAGATAATCAAGAGCTTGTTTCGGTAAGTCTTCCAAATCGCGACATTCAGCCGTAGATTTTTTCCATCCCGGTAAGGTTTCATAAATCGGCTGACAGCGAGCAAACTTGCGACCATCACTAGGGAAATCTTCGCAGCGTTCACCATCAAGATTATAGGCGACGCAAACTTTGATCTCTTCCAACTCATCCAAAACATCAAGTTTGGTAATAGCCAGACAGTCTAAGCCATTAATACGCACTGCATAGCGACCAATCACCCCATCAAACCAACCACACCGCCGTTGTCGTCCGGTGGTGGTTCCAAATTCCGCGCCGCGATCGCATAATACCTGACCAATGCCATCAACCATTTCCGTAGGAAAAGGTCCCTCTCCCACCCTGGTAGTATAGGCTTTCGCCACACCAATCACCCGATCAATCATGGTTGGTCCCACACCAGCGCCCACACAAGCGCCACCCGCCACCGGATTAGATGAGGTGACATAGGGATAAGTGCCATGATCTAGGTCTAGTAGGGTTCCCTGGGCTCCTTCAAATAAAATATTGTGCCGTTTCCGCACAGCATTATCAATTTTCAAGGAGGCATCAACCACATGGGGACGCAGGCGTTCTGCATATCCCAGATATTCTGTGATCACTGCTTCCGGGTCTACCGGGGGCAGATCATAGAGTTTTTCGAGGAGGACGTTTTTATATTTAATTGTCCATTCGAGTTGCGATCGCAGACTTTCCGAGTCCATCAAATCAATGACTCGAATACCCGTGCGTTCTGACTTATCAGCATAGGTCGGACCAATACCTCTGCCCGTTGTCCCAATTTTACGAGTTCCTCGGCGTTCCTCCGATGCCTGATCAATCAAACGGTGATAAGGCATCGTCACATGAGCCGTTTGAGCGATCATCAGTTTGGCGGTAGAAATGCCAAGTTCTTCTAGTTGGTCCAGTTCTCCAATCAATATTTTGGGATCAATCACCGTCCCCGAACCGATAATGCACTCGGTATCAGGATACAAAATTCCCGATGGAATCAGATGCAGTTTAAAGGTCTGGCCGTTGACTACAACGGTATGACCCGCATTCACTCCTCCTTGGTAGCGAACCACAACATCAGCCGATTTGCTGAGGAGATCGGTAACTTTTCCTTTTCCTTCGTCGCCCCACTGGGCACCTATTACGATTACGTTAGCCAAGGGACTCTTACGCCAAGCTACGGTTTACACAAACTCCTATTATCTAATGTCCATTGGTGTCATGTCAAATACTTCGATCGCCAAATCTCCCCCAATAGCCTTAGAACCTGCTTCTCCTCGGCTTCACCAGAAATCTCACCACCCTAATTCGGCTCCCCGATATCATGTAAAGTTTTGTAAAAAAATGTGTTTTTGTAAAATAAGCTACAGAAATTGTTGTATCTTAGTAAAAGAGGAGTATAAGTAATCAGCCCAAACTCTCTTTTTCCCATCAAATACCCCATTAGGGATTTTGATAAATTTAAAAAACCCCTTTAAAGTTCGTCTGCTTCTCTTTTATTAATTAGACTGATTGCTTTTGACTTTTTATCAATCAACTTCTCAATCAACTCCGTAATTGTTGCCAGTCAGCGACATTGACTAATCCTCAATGATTAGGGGGAATTTTTTTATCTAAAAAATCCGGAATTCCGTTGATTTAAAATTACCAATTAGGATAGCATTACCATGATTAATACTCTAAATGAAGCCAATATAAACTTATTACACAAAGTGCAGAAACTTACTGGCATGAGCCAATTTGAGGCAGAAGTTGCGATCGACAAAATCACCAAATCAACCCCCTCTGGCTTCATGAACATCAAAAACCTTGAGCGAGAAGGCAAAACTACCCCCGACATTCAACTGGTTAATAATTTTGTGAACCGTATGCCTCCCTACCAAGGCACTATTTATCGTGGTATCCCTTTTAGTAAATTAGAAAAACTGCAATCTTTTCTGACACTTATTCAACGCAATTGCGGATATACTATTGACTATATGACCAGCTTTACCTCCGATGAGTTAGTAGCGGAAGATTATGCTTATTCTGCCTATCCAGTAATCATCAGGATTAAAAATAATATTTCTGGCATTTCAATTAAAGAGTTTTTAATTTACAGCGAAAATGAAATCATAATTCCCAAAGGAACCCAATATCGCTTAACTCATTTACCGAAAGTAATTGAACCAGAAGAAATTTTATATATTGACATGGAAGAAATTTAAAATCATGCTCTAGGGGTGGTTTCTGGCAAATGTTCCCCCACCCGTAGAGACGAAGGAATCACCCGATCATATCACCCGCCCTTATTGCTTATAAATCTGGTCAATTAACCAAATTGAGGCAACAATACCGACAAAGTGGGCTAGAATGGTGTGATTGCTGGCGAGAACGACAATCAGATCTAGAGGTTGGATAAAGTCGCGAACAGTACCGGTTCCGAATACTAACTGGGAAGTAGGTTGAGAGAGGGCTTTAGCAAATAATATCCCACCGATCGCCTCTGCCGCAATGAGGGTGAGAGTCATTCCCACCAAATTACTAATTAGGGTAATGCGAATTTGCTTAATAGTGTCAGCGCGGGAAGGTCGCTGCGGTCTACCCTCTCGTAAGCGTTTAGATAGGCGAGTATAAGCATAGGCTTGATAGGTACTGAACCCCAACACCAACAAGCCAGCCACGGCAAAAAAGAAACCGCCGCTAGTCACGGCGGATGTACTCCCGCCGCCGGTAGTTTGGGCGGCTACAGCCGCAAAAAATAGGATAATGGCAGAAATTACAGCTAGGACAAGCTGCGCCCAAAAACAGATCCATCCCGCCCTACGGAGGGCAACAGCAACTCGCTGGGCGGACGCAGGTAAAGCTGGGCGTTCAGATGGATTAGACATTGTTTGAGGCTATATTTTGACTTGACCAATGGTAGATAATCAGTTCGGTGTGCTACATTTAACCTGTTCAAACCTGTACAAAAATTATGAAAGCTTTACACAGATTGAAAAAGTATCGCATTGTCTTGGAAGACAACGGCAGTAGCCTGCAAAGCACGAAGCATAATGTTTCGTGCGCCTACCCAATCACGGGGTGCTGTATAGCCGCAATTAGGACATTTAAAAACCTTACTTCCCCCTAGTTTCTCATGGATTTTACCACAATGGGGGCAGGTTTTAGAGGTATAACTTTCGTTACAACGAACCACTAAAACACCTTTTCTTTCTGCCTGTTGCATCAGATGTTTAGCAAATCTGTAGTGACTCCAAGTTAACAAGTTTTTCACTGACTTAGAGTTGAGCTTTCTACGAGATTTTAAAACCATTTGACTAGAATTAAAAGTAGGAAGAAAGATAAGTTTATAGTGATTAACCAAGAAATGAGCGACTTTCTTATGTAAATCATCCACTAGGTTACGAATCCGCTCCCGCATTCGATGAGAAGCTTTACGCATTTGATCTCGTTTTCGTTTAATTTTACATTGGCTAATCCGGCTCATTAAAAGGTCTAAATGGTAGCAAAGGCGATTGATTTTGCCAATATCATTAGTGGCAAATTCCGTAATTGATTCACCATCATAACCCACCAAAAAGGAGCGCACACCAGGGTCTAAAGCCATAACTCGCTTTTGCTCTGTTGTTTCTCGCTCTTGATACTCTGGAAAACAACCATACCATTTACCCCTGGCATACTTTAATTGCGTTCCATAAAGGCAATTCTTAGGTATAGCTTGAGGTGAAGTAAAGGTTAAACCTTTAGTTAAACGGGTATACCAAGTTCCATTTTTAAAGTTATTTACCTTGAATTTAATGATTTGAGATGGTGCCCGGCAGGACTTGAATTTGACTTGACCCCCAGCCGCATTAGCTTGTTTAAAAGCATCGAAAGCATCGGCTACTGCTTCCTGTAATTGATGTCCTGGTAAAAATTTCACCCATTCCGGTTTTTCACTATCTCTGACTAACTTTTGGCAGTCAAAACAGGTCCCTTGATAGCCATGTTTCAAAGTAGCAATGGTATAGTTATAAATCCACCGATAAGCAGCTAACCAACGTTTCCAAACGGTGTGTAATTCTTTACAAGGATACAATCTCACTTGGCTCAAACTGTTTGGAGTCATCTGGCTTGTCTGATGACGGGGTTTCTTTTTGAAGTTCTTGACGGGCTTGTTTTTCGTACTTTCGTAGTCCGTAAAGCCGAGCAGAGAAACAGTGGAGGATGGACAAGATATCGCTAACGAGTTCTTGTTCTGGAGAGAGACTCTTTTTCCTGAGAACCACGAATTAACATCCACTTTTTGCACATAACCATTCAATGAGTGGAAATCCGAAACGGACAAGCCTATCGGCGTGAGCGATGACAAGTGTGCCGATATTTCCTTCGTATATTCGTTCCAATATAGCGAGGAATTTTCGCCGTTTAAAATTGAGTCCACTGCCAACTTCTGTAAGAATTTATGCTGTTGGGTATGCTCTGCGTAGAAATTCAGCCTGTCTAATGAGGTCATCCTTTTGGGAATGGGTGCTGACTCTTGCATAACAGACAATGGGCTTTTGTTTCTCGGCTTCTTCGATGATGTATCTTCGTTGGTTGCCAACGGTACGAACGGCTTTAATTGCGCCGAGTTTTTTCCATCTTCGCCAGGTGGCAACGCTGGGTGTAACATATTTTGGCACTTTAACTCCGGTTATTGTGGTTGTTTGCATAGTACAAGGTTTTTGGTTTGTGTGTAGGTTTGAATAAGTTTTTTGTTACTAGCAAGCACGTCCTGTGCTGTCCTGTGCTGTCCTTTTTCCCCCAACTTGAATTATCAAGCTAGGAATTATGTTAACTTTTGTAACTTTTGTGAAAAAATTGGCCTTTTTGGGGGGGAGGGGTTGCCTTTGGCTGGGGTTGCTGCTATACTTCTAGTATAATGGAATATTTGTAATTTTTTTATTTTTGCCAATGTTTAATTATTTAACAATATGTCAATATTGTAACCGCGATCGCCACCTTTTGTCAACCCCTAGGTTGGGACTGCCTAAAATTGAATAAAAAATCAAGACAGCGGCAAAAAAAAGCCCTCAGCGAATAGCCAAGGGCGAGTTAAAATCAAATAGCGTATAGCTAAACAGCCGCCGCCACTTTTTCACCTTTTCCGACCAAGCGTTCATAAGTGGATCGCATTTTCAGACCGACCAGAACTTGGAACAGTCCAGTGCCATCATTAGAACCGGGGTAGTCTTGGTGTTCCCGCAACAGATGGGTGAGTTCACCGTAGTATTTGGTAGCAATATTGCTCATGTGACCTTCAACATAGATCATCTCTTCGAGGTTATCGAACTTCCCATCCACCTCTAGTACAGAGACCTCATTTCCATAGTAACCATCAGGCCCATAGAACATCTTGATACCGGGATAAGAACAAGTCAGCTTACGACCGCAAGGAGTCCAGTGGATGGTTGATCCCTCATCAAACAGATAAGCCGGTTCAAAACCTTCTACTCCATCGCGCTGCATGAGGCGCACCCGTAGGACTTTGTGTTCCTTATCATCAGGAATCAATTTGGTAGGTAGAATTTGGATGACCACATCTGCATATTGCTTCTGAGGATCGATATAGGCTTCAAAGTCAGGACGACGAGCATTAATAGAAGCCAGAACATCCTCATAGCGGTGTCCCCGTTCAGCCATATCCCGCTGTATTTTCCAGGAGATTTTGACCTCATCACTAATATCGAGGTAAACGCTAAAGTCTAACAGACCTCTGACACGCTCATCATACAAGGGGTGTAGACCTTCAATAACCACAATGTGATTAGGATCGATACGTTCTGGCGGATCGATCAGACCAGTTTCATGGTTATAGATAGGTTTATTGATAGATTGACCACTTTTGAGCGTTTTAATCTGCTCATACATCAGGTCGAAATTGTTAGCGCGGGGGTCGAGAGCGGTAATCCCGGTTTCCTTACGTTGCTTGCGATCGAGACTATGATAATCATCTAAACAGATGACCGTAACAAAATCTTCTCCAAAGATGTCTGTTATACGACGCAAAAAGGTAGATTTTCCGCACCCGGAATCCCCAGCAACACCAATTAAAACTACGCGATCCGGCTGATTTACCATAGGTTCCCTCTAAGCAAAAAACTGTTTACAAGCTCAACCACTCTATTTTGAGCAGGACAACCCAGGCCAGTGTCACAATTGAGAATTGGCGACTACCCATGTAGGTATAGCCAATCTCGATCGGTAGACAGCTTACTGACTCCCCACTGACACAATGGCCTGGTTATCTGGTAAGCTAAGTATTTTATACTAACTTTAGATATTGATTTTACCAGAAGGGGATCATCCCTACAAGATGTAATCGTTCTCACTTATCGCGAGAAAAATTGAAGCCAGAATAGGGGTTATTGACTTCGCAAGTGGTGTGGGGCTATTTTAACATCAATTGCCAGCCTGATTGAATTTAGTTTAGGGGAAAATTTCGGTAACTACCCGATCGCCCTGATTTCTGCCAGTGACCACGACAGTTTGAGTAGAAAATTGTCCGGTGGCCACTTCTCCCCGCAGAGTCATCTGGGGGTCAACTTGGCGGTAAATTACATCACCTTCAGCTTTAAATGCTTGTTGTGGTACATACCAGGTGAGTAGATCAGCATTAATTTGAGCCTGTGGGTTTTGAGCCACCCCCAGAACATTACCAATCAGGTTAAAAATTTGGTTGTCCAAATCTCCCCAACCCTGATCACCCGAAAAAGTCAATTGCTGTTGGCGATCGATAATAGTAATTGGCCCTGGGGAATTAAGAGTTTGTTCTTGGTAGTTCCACTGTAATTTATCACTGGAAAGCTGTAATGGCGGGTTAGACAGGGCAATCTGAACATGATCTTTGAAAGTGGCTATAGCTGTAGTTAAATCTAGTTCGGCACTTTTAGCGACAGCGCGATCAGTAACCACCATATTTTCTAGGCGATCGATTTCCACCCGACGGTCAGAAATAAATCTTTCTTCTTCCCATCGCCAGATGACATGATCAGTGCGTAGCTGCACCCCTACTTCCTTAAAGTTGATCACCACTTGGTTCCAAAATTCCACGCGCTTGTCATCGTTGAACAATTGGACCTCAGTAGCGATCGCCTGCATTTTTTCATGTTCTCCGGTCACATTGTCACGAACAATCATAATTTGCTCATTAACAATCCATTCCAACTCTTGACCGCGCAAAACAATACCATTTTCCAGATCAACCGCGACAATATCATCTCGGAGAAACAGTCGCTGACCATCTTGGTGCAGTTCTCCCTGTTTAGCTTCGATTTTATAGCGTAACTCACCCTTGACAAACAGTTCCCCCACAGGTTCAGTCACTGTGGCAATTTTCTGATCTTGACTATAACTTGCTTGTTTAGCCTCTACCTGCCACAGCAGTTGGCCATCTTCGTCTACTTGTTCGAGTACCACATCTTCGAGAGTGAGGGTGTTCTCAAACTCTTCTGAGGGTGGCTGGTCCCCAGAAGTAGTTGGTTCTGAAGGTTGGGGGGATTGACACCCTACCAGTCCCCCGCCAGAAATTACCAACATCAGCAACATCATTTGAACAATCCCCAAGCCTAAGAAGCCAGGGATTGTCTGTTGGCTGTAGTTTGAGTTCTTAAAAATCACGCGCCTTCAACCTTTCCATCAATCAAACTAATGCTTGATAGGGGACGGTAGCTATATCCTGGGCTGCGGGGGGTTTTTTGAATGTCGTCTTTGATCGCTTCGAGATCAATATAGCGATCGGCCACATTAATTAGGCTATCGCTAGTCATCGCGCGCAAACTAATCACTTCCACCCGCACACCTCTATAGCTGACACAATCGACCGCATAAGCTAAATCGCCATCACCACTAACTAGCACCGCCGTATCATAAGCACCCACTAGAGCGATCATATCTACGGCAATTTCTACATCTAGGTTAGCTTTTTTAGAGCCATCTGGCAGTTGTACTAAGTCTTTAGCAACTACCCGATAGCCATTGCGACGCATCCATAGCAAAAATCCCTGTTGCTTTTCATTAGTGCGATCGACCCCGGTATAGAAAAACGATCGCAATAACCGGGAACCACTGGTTAGCCTGCACAGTAATTTGGTGTAATCAATTTCAATCCCTAATTGCAAAGCCGCATAAAACAGATTCGAGCCATCGATAAATATGGCCACACGCCCTCGATTTTCTAAAATCTGTTCAGGGGTGAATATGTCGTTACTACTGTTGTTGATATGATTCAACATGATTTTTAAACCTCATTTATGATTTTATGATGCCGCTCAAATAGGTGTATATCAATCCCACATGGAGTTGTCAATAATTCAGGAATTAAATCGGCTCCCTCCTCTCTGTAAGTCTCCGGGAGATAAATTGATCAGACCACAGAGCTGGGTAATTCCAGCTTTTTAAAAACTGGTTTAGCTTCTCCCAGGACTTGCTCGCTTGGTAAAATACCCCAGTGAGCATGGCTATCCAAAGCCGTGATTTTGGCTGACAATTCAGGGTCTTGAAAATCCAGGGAGTATCCCAGTTGCTGGTAGACAGCGGTGCTAAGATTTGGCACAATTGGCGCTAATAAATAAGCCGATTGTCGGACGGACTCAAGCACGGAGTAGATCACTTCCATCAGGGCTGATAGTTCCCCTTGTTTATACAGTGACCAGGGTGCTTGTTCGTCTACATATTTGTTACCAGCCTGAACTAGAATCAGAACCGCCTCACACACTTGGCTAAACGCCAGTTTTTCATAGAATTGACTAACGCTGTTACCGAGGGAACTACCAATGGATTTTAGGTGATTGTCTGTCTGGATATGATCTACAGCGATCGCCGGAACTCTACCTTCAAAGTATTTGGCAGCCATTTTCATAGTCCGGTTAAGTAAGTTTCCCAGATCATTGGCGAGGTCGGCGTTTAGGGTATTAATAAATCTGGTCTGATTATAATCACCGTCTTGTCCAAATTCTATCTCCTTTAAGAAATAGTAACGGACGGCATCGGTACCAAATTGGTTCACCAACTCTACGGGATTAAGTGTATTCCCTAAACTCTTACCCATCTTTTTACCATCTTTAGTTAGAAAACCGTGTCCAAAGATACGACCAGGTAAAGGTAAGTCGGCAGACATTAACATAGCTGGCCAGTAAACAGCATGGAAGCGTAAGATGTCTTTACCAATTAGGTGCAGGTCTATCGGCCACCATTTAGCGATCGCTTCAGAGAGGGTAGGTTCCGAGTCGGGATCAACTAGGGCGGTGACATATCCTAGTAGTGCATCAAACCAAACATATAGGGTTTGACTGGGATCAATGGGAACTGGGAAACCCCAGTCAAGATTCACCCTAGAAATGGAGAAATCCTGTAATCCTTGTTTAATAAAACTGATAACTTCATTCCGGCGACTTTCTGGCCCGATGAAGTCGGGGTGATCATGATAAAGGGCTTCTAGCTGTTTTTGATATTTTGACAGACGGAAAAAGTAGTTCTGCTCGTCCCTCCATTCTACTTCTTTATTCACGTGGATGGGGCAATATTTCTCGTCTATTAGTTCCCGTTTTTCTTTGAACTCTTCACAGCTGACACAATACCAGCCCTGTTGTTGGCTCAAATATATGTCGTCATTTTGCCACACCCGCTGGAAAAATTCTTTGACGATCGCCTCGTGACGGGGGCTGGTGGTCCGACTAAAACGATCATACTGAATTTCTAGCAGTTTCCACAGACTCTCAAAACTGCTGACTATCCGATCACAGTGAACTTGAGGAGAACATCCCGCCTCCTCGGCTGTCCGTTGAATTTTCTGGCCGTGTTCGTCGGTACCAGTAATTAGCAGCACTTCATATCCCTGTAGTCGCTTCCAACGGGCGATCGCATCGGCGGCGATCGTCGTGTAGGCGCTGCCAATATGGGGAACGTCATTCACATAATATAGGGGTGTTGTTAAGGAAAACGTCTTTTTAGTTTTTGGTGTCACATCCATGACTGATATACAAGTTTCTCTCTTAAACTGATCTTACTTAGGTTTGATCTGCCTTCGGGGCGGAGTCGGTTACCCTGACACCCGAACCCTGTCACGGGTCAAAACAGCCAAAATTTTGATACTGTTTTGACCATTCAAACTAAAGCCTATAAATGATAATACTTTTTAAAAAAATGTTAAAAATTCTCAACGAATTCTTAACTTTTTCATCAAGATCTACAAACTCAATGGAGATACCAGCGCGATCGATTCACCGGGTCGGAGCGGTTGATTGGCAGATTTACCGCCAACTGTAGTTAGCCACTTATCCCCGTCTGTCTAGTGGTTTCCGCCGATGGTATAGATAGATCTCAATGACTGTGGAAAGAAGGTAAAGTAATGTTAAGCTAAAATGAGCTAATGGGATCAACTACCTGAGATCAACCATTATATTTCCCCAATCTAGCCAACGATGTATTTTTTGAACTCTACACCCGGTCAGTCGCACCTACCTCTATTTTTGTTTTTACCCGGGATGGATGGTACGGGTCGTCTCCTACGAACCCAACAGCGCCGACTGTCTCAGTTTTTTAACCTGCGCTGTTTGAGTATTCCTCCCGAAGATCTCAACCATTGGGATGGATTAACCGATCGCACTGTGGATTTAATTCAAAAAGAACTCAGCCTCAACCTCAATCAAGATATTTATCTATGCGGGGAGTCCTTCGGCGGTTGTCTGGCGATGAAGGTGGCTATGAAAATTCGTGCTCAACTCAAAGGTCTGATTTTAGTTAACCCGGCTTCTGCTTTTAAGCAACAACCTTGGATAGAATGGGGATCACATTTGACGGACTGGCTACCTAGTTGGTTATATCCCCTGTCTATGATCGGATTCTTGCCGTTTCTGGCTAAATTGCCAGGAATTTCTCCGAGCGATCGCCAAGCCTTGTTAGAGGCTATGCAATCAGTCCCTCAACGTACTTCCAGTTGGCGCTTGGGACTGCTGCGATCGTTTGATATTCAACCAGACCAACTCCGTCAACTAGATTTACCCGTTTTGGTGATTGCCAGTGGTTCCGATAGACTGCTACCCTCCATTAGAGAGGCTCAATTTTTAACCAGGAAGCTACCCAAAGCTAATATGGTTATCCTCCCTAACAGCGGCCATGCTTGTCTGTTAGAAACTGATGTTAACCTTTGTCAGATCATTCGAGATCATGATCTCGGTCAGAGTTTAACTAAAACCCAATTGGTTTGCCCAAATTAGGCACAGAAAAATTGTTGAGGCTAATTCACAGGCTATATGACCACAACTTTTAAGAATCCACCCATTGGACCAGCATCGCGACTGGTCAATGGTATTTTATCTATTAAACCCCTAGCTAAGTTCGCCAAACATCAAGCCCGCCAGATGATGATTGATCGGGCTGAAAAAATGGGGGTTCCGTGGCGCTCTCATGCCAATACCCTCCTACAGAGAGACTGGTCGGCAGAATTTCAGCAGGTGAATAGTTCTGCTCTGGCTTACCCAGAATATTATTTAAGGTCTTTTCATGCCTATGATAACGGAAATTTAAGCTGGCAGGCTGCTGTAGAGGTGGAAGTGGCGGCGTTGGCGGTTCACGCCAAAATCTGGCCTGATGCTGGGGTGGCGGGAGACGATCGCCTACGACAAAGTTATCATCATGTACTACAGCAGGTCTTACCCGAACCGCCCAAAGCTATTGTGGATCTCGGCTGTAGTGTCGGATTAAGTACCAATACCATGCAGCAGATCTATCCTGATGCTACTATGGTAGGGGTGGATTTGTCCCCCTATTTTTTGGCGATCGCTGCCTATAACACTAACCAAAAGTCCTCCGATCACCCCCCCACTTGGGTACACGCCCCCGCTGAGGCTACAGGTCTACCAGACCACTCCTTTGATTTGGTTTCCCTTTGTCTGGTTTGTCATGAACTCCCACAAGAGGCGACCCGAAATATATTTAAGGAAGCCCGCCGCCTATTGCGCCCTAACGGACATCTGGCGGTTATGGATATGAACCCCCAATCAGAGGTATTCGCTAAGATGCCACCCTATATCCTCACCCTCCTAAAAAGTACCGAACCCTATCTCGATCAGTATTTCACCCTAGATCTAGTTGAAACCTTCAAATCAGCAGGTTTTCAGACCCCTACCATTGTCTGTAACAGTCCCCGTCATCATACGGCGATCGCCAAAGTCAATGGATAATTAATAATTAATAATTAATAATTAATAATTATTAATCGTCGGGGCGGGTTCTGCTAATTCCTCGGCTGCCACCGAGAAGATGAATAAACCCGCCCTTTGGGGGAGAGGGAGAAGGCTGGGAGATGAAACCCGCCCCTGGGTAGAAGATTATTTTTTATGGCGTAATTAAGAATGTTGAACGCTGAAGATTTTTACAGCGAATCGTTTTATCTAGCCAATAACCCTGATGTAGCGCAAGCAGTTGATTTGGGAGTTATTAGTAGTGGCTTTGAACATTTTATCGAGTCAGGTCAGTTTCAGGTTAGACAACCGACACCGCTTTATGATGAATTGTATTATCTGACGACTAATCCTGATGTGGCGGCGTTGGTAAATGTAGGTGCGATCGCCAGTGGTTTTCAACATTTTATTAATTTCGGTCAGCGGGAAGCGCGCGATCCCAGTATTCTATTTAATACGGATTTTTATATAAATGAATATCCCTTTATTCAAGCAGCCATAGAAGCCGGAGATATCACAGCGATCGAGCATTTTGTGAAAGCCGGTCAATTTGAGGATTTTCGCCCTAGTGTATTGTATAACCCTAATTATTATTTAGCCCGTAATCCTGATGTGGCGGCGAGGGTAGAACGTGATGAACTGACCGGGATCGAGCATTATTTGGATATTGGGGCGGCTCAAAATCGTGATTTTAGTGCTTTTCTGGAGGTGAATGGTTCCAGTTTTCCCAACCGTGTCGCTAGTGGAGATACTAGGGAAAACAGCACAATTTTAATGGCGCGTAATACTGTGGTGGGTCCGATTACTTTTGAAACAGCCACCGACCCTAATTTTGATAATGTGGTTTCCACACTGACTACTAATAATTCTGATCCGACGGTTCCGGTTAAGGTATTTGTGTCTGATTTAACGCCGGGGACACCTTATTTTTATCGGGTTACTAATGCTATGGGGGAGAGCGATCGCGGTATTTTTCGCACTCCTTTATCTTTGGGAAGTCAAGGGGGTTTAAGGTTTGGGGCTGCTGGTGATTCTCAGGGTGAATTAATGCCTCATGTCGCGGTGAGAAATGCCCCAGAACGTGGTCTGGATTTTTTTGTGCAGTTAGGAAATACAATTTCTGCAAGTACCGAATCTCCTGATTTACCCGGTGTTTCTCAGGCGGAAACTTTGTTAGATTTCCACACAAAACATAATGAGATTTATCGGGAGCGTATAACTTTAAATCCTTGGGCAAATCTGCGGGTAGCAACTTCTATGTTTGGTGTATTGAATGATGGGGAAATAATCGATAATTTTGCCGGGGGTAGTCTGGGGGAAGATGGAGAGGGTGATTGGTTGAATAATAGCGATATTTTTGAGACGGCGTTGGCGGGTTTTTTAGATTATCAACCTCGGCGACGGGAAAGTTATGGAGACATTAGCGATCGCCGGACCGCTAACCGAGAACAACTGTATCGCGCTACGACCTATGGAGATGATGCGGCGGCGTTTTTGTTGGATGTGCGATCGTTCCGGGATGCCCCCTTAGAACAGGTCGCCGAAACTTCTTTTCCCGAAGATATTGAGGCATTTTTGCGGGATTCTTTTGATGCTAATCGAACCATGTTGGGACGAACTCAGTTGCAACAGTTGCAGTTAAATTTACTGGGCGCACAGGCGGCGGGTTTAACTTGGAAGTTTATATTTTCTCCGGTCCCTATGCAAAATTTGGGGATTCCGGGTGCAAGCGATCGCTGGGAAGGATACGCGGCTGAACGAACTAGACTGCTGAAATTTATTGATGATAATAATATTGATAATGTCGTGTTTGTGTCGGCGGGAGCTGGGGGAACTGTAGTTAATAATTTGACATTTGCTGAGGAGTTTGGGGGGCCACAAATTCCTATCAATGCTATGGAAATTACCGTAGGTCCGGTGGGGGTACAAACCGATTTAGGATCGGGTCTAGTGGGGGCTACTTTGGGTCCGGTGGCTGTTGATGGGGCGACTGAATGGCAACTAACCCGACAAGGAAGGGCTACTTATGAGGGGTTACAGACGCGCTGGGAACGCGATCGCCTGGTGGAGAATCTCCTAAATACTCGCCTTGAGGATATGGGTTATAATCCTATTGGTTTGGAGGGTTCGGGAATTGATGCACAGGAAATAGTTCCGGGTTCCTATTTTGCCGCTCATACTTTTGGCTGGACCGAGTTCGTCATTGATACCAATACTCAACAGCTTAGGGTGACTACTTATGGGGTCGAACCTTATACACAGGTCGATGTCCAAAGGGTTCCGGCGCGGGTAATTAATCGTCAACCCCAAGTGGTCAGCGACTTTGTGGTAAATCCTCAATAATTGGGCTTGAAAAATTTGATATAAGGCACTATAACAAACGGTAAAAATTCATAGGAAATTTATGTTTGGCGGCGATCATGATTAAGTCGGGTCGCTTTTGGGTAAGCGCTAGGAATCTACTCCATGTTAAAACTTCATCCCCCTAGGTCACAGAGAACAATGAAAAATTTTGTGGTTAGCCAGTTTAACACTTTTGGGTTGGCGTTTTGGGTTGAAATTATGACCGAAATGCCTCGATGTACCTATTACTTTGGGCCGTTTCTTACCGAAGATGAGGCGGAACAAGCAGAACCCGGTTATATTGAAGATATTCAAGGTGAAGGTGCCACGGGTCTACAGGTGGCAGTTAAGCACTGTCAGCCTGATATTTTGACGGTGGCTGCGGATCTTGATCAAAATTTTGATAATCCCCTACAGTGGGCATAGTGGCTTAACTTGGGCGGGACAGGTCACCAGATATCAACAATATCAGGATGGTTTTTGATCCAGTTATCGATATCGGTGATCACTTGATCGGGGATCTCCCAAGGGAATAAATGGGCTGTGTTGGGATAGCAGTTAAACTGCGAATTGGGTAAGTTTGCCGCCGTTTCTTGACTGGAGATGGCGGTAATATGTCGATCGCATTCTCCGGCTAATATGAGACAATGACAGCTAATATTTCCCAACTCAGCTAGACGGTTATATCGGTTTTTTAATGCTTGTCTCAGGGCTATGGTTGCTGGTCTGGAGGTTTGTAAATAGGCGGGTGTGGCTTGTTTGGCTATGTATTTATAGGCGGTGGCTGTATGCTGTTGGATTAAGTAGCGAAATAGCGATCGCTTACCGAAAAGGTTGATATTCCACTGACTAGCTGGCCATATCCAATTAATTATACCCGCAATTCCGGTTAATAGATTATCTAGCCATGAAATCGGAGGATGGTTCCCACGGGGATAGGCGGAAGTCGCCACTAAAATTAATCCCGTAAACCTTTCCGGGTTTGTTAATGCTAATTCTAGGGCGAGTATACCTCCCAAAGACCAGCCGATAATTAAACATTTATCTATTTTTAAGCTATCTAAAAGCTGTTCGATATCCTGGAGATGATCGGTCATCTCAAAGGGTTGTTTAACCTGACTTTTCCCATAGCCTCGCAGGTCGGGGGCGATGGTTTGATAGTTTTGGGATAGGTGATCTGTAAAAACTGACATACAGCCTCCTGACCCAGGATGACCATGAAGACACAGTATCGGAAATCCTTGACCGCGAATTTCCGAGTTTAAGGAAACAGCTAAACTCATCAGTTTATAACTGCCCTCTCATGATAATATGTTCGGCAATACCAGCGATCGCTCTGCGGACTTGGGGAATGTTTCCGGCTGAGTTATCGGTAATGGTAATAATATACCTTTCCCCGTCAATACTAGCCGCTAAAGTCGTGCCAATTACCCTAGAGTTTTGACCGGTTTTTTCCCCTAACCACTGCGCTTTTAATCCTTGTAAGGCTTGATAACCAATTTCGCGATCGTACTGATGACCTAAAGCCTCAATTAATAGTTCCGAGTGGGGGTGTTCATAGTTGTAGATTTCTACCATCATTTCCGTGAGTTCATCACTGGTCATGCTATTGCGACCTCTACCGGGTCTAAAAGGCATGATCCGATCGCCCATGAGTTTAAATTGCACCCGCGTTTTTTGATAACCGTGTCGTTCTAGTAGTTTATTGATATAATCGGCACTCAAATAGTCGATAAGTTGATTAGTAGCGATATTACTACTATGGTCAATCATTTGAGCCATTAACATTTGGAGAGAGTAGGATTGGCGGGCGCGAATTGAGGAAGCATCTTCGGTAAAATTCCCCCCCTCGACATAGATTTCTTGATCAAAACTCACCTGTTCCTCAGCCGCTTTGTGTAATAAGGCGATCGCCACAGGAACTTTAATTAAACTCGCCGGACTCGCCGGAGTTTGACTACCCCGTAAACTAGCACAATGGCGGTTTAAATTACAAACGCTGATGGTCGCATTACGCGATAAACCACTCCTAACTCTAATTTCTTCTAAAATTTCCGATTGAGCGTTTCTTAACTGGAATTTGAGGCGATTATAGTTGTCTTGATACTCGGAAATTTTCGCGGTGGCTTGTCCCCTTAAAAATGAATCCTGGGGAATTTCCTGTAAATTGGCGATCGCCCTCTGCCAAAAGGTTGCCATTTGTTGTCTAGTTTCCCAGGATAGCGGAGAACTTTTGCCAATATCTACCGCTTGATGGGCTAAACTTATCGCTTGTTTCCAATTATCATTAGCCCGCTGTTCAATCATGATTTGAACTTCTACGTGGCGCAATTGTTCGATTATCTGCTCAGAAGGTTCCCGCCTCTGGTTAGGAAATAATGACATTAATTGACGGGAATTACCTGCTGATTCTGGGGGGTTTTCTAGGATGTATAATAACTCGTCCCGGAGGCTAATCAATTCATTGAGAGAAGTAGCCCCATATAATGCTGAGGATGACCCTAGCATAGGTAAGGCTGGAGTTAAGCCAATACTGACAGCAATGGCAACAGCACCCAGCCACCGGGTTTTTGACTTGAGTGGGTTTAATAAACTGCGTTTGGGACTGCCTAAGTAGGGAAAATTGGTCGATTGTGCAGCCATTGTTTCTGCTCTATAAAACTTAAACAAAACGGGACATAGCCGGATATTGATGTTTATTTCTTGCTTCGTCCGGGACTGTCGGCAGCACCCCGTCCACAAGTGTAATCG
>NZ_JBIMLI010000099.1:0-19924 GCF_051859755.1 Limnospira sp. | reverse complement strand
AGGCATTGGCTTTCAGTCACATCCCTTCCCCTTAAAGGCATACGATTACACTTTCACTACTCAACAAGATGTACCTGCCGAGAGCCTAAAAAAAAAAGGGGTTTAAACGTTCCGTTTATATGGGCATTCCATCTTTAGACTTGTCCTTTCCACCGGGGTACTTAAAAAGGTCTGTGTAGGTGTTGTATGGAAAACCCTACTTTTCCCCTTGCTCTTTTGAGCGCAGCGTGGCAACCTATTACGCTACTCAATAATGACGATGGTTCAAGCCAGACATTCGGTTTCCCTAATCATGGATGGTTGGCAGTGGTCTCGATTCTGGTGTTAGGTTACACCTCGGAGCCTTCCGTTCCCCGCTTCAGTCCTAGGATTGTGAGTCCCAAAACTGGGGGTGGCTATCGCTTTTACCCTTAGCACCTTTATCATAACTTTCTCATTATGTTAAGAATTATTACGATTTGTTACAATGTGCCTTGACCCTGGGTTCCCTGCCTTGATTTGGTATCGTATGATACAAATCGTCGGGACATATAAACAGTTATAGGGATGTTCAGGAGTGCGCTCCTTATATTCAACCGAGGGGTTTAAGTCCCTACCGGGCGGTTATTTCAGGTATCTCAACCCTATTTCATGCCCGAACGTTTCGCACCTTTCGTATCCATGATAACATTTTTTTCTTCCCAAACGTTGTACTTATCAAAAAAAACGAACAGTTGACCACCAGCTATTAACTCTTGCATAAAATCCGGTAATTTCCGGCAGGAGCCGGAAATTACTCCTCACAGAGTCTGCAAGATGCAGGTCTAGGATTAGACCTACGTTAAGGGGGTGATGACACCCACAGGTGAACGCCAGCCTGTTGCTCTGTCGTCTATCTTTAAGGAATGAGATGAGTGGATTGGCAATCTCGAGTGAGCTAGACGTAAAAAGCCCCTTTAACATGACCGAGGCAAACATTACCCCATCTGGGAGATGGCTTAAATGCCAAATTACCAAAATTACGTTTTTGTGGTTGACACACTGGGGCAACCGTTAAGTCCCACTCATCCGGCTAGAGCCAGAAAGCCTTTGAAGCAGGGTTTAGCCGCAGTCTTTAGGACTTATCCATTTACAATTATCCTCAAGAAAACCGTTGAGAACCCGGGCAATGAACCATTACGGGTCAAGTTAGACCCAGGGGCATCAGTGACGGGTATTGCCTTAGTCAGTCAGAAGACAGGTACAGTTATCTGGGGGGCTGAATTGGCTCATAGAGGAGATAGAATCCGAGCCAAGTTAGCTGCACGTCGCCTGGTTCGCCGCCACCGTCGTTGCCGAAAAACTCGTTACCGTCAAGCCAGATTCAATAACAGAAAGCGCCCAGATGGATGGTTGGCTCCCAGCCTCAAACATCGAGTTGAAACCACCTTGACCTGGGTAAATCGACTGATTTCCTCATGTCCGATAACGGACATATCAATGGAGTTGGTACGGTTTGACACCCAAAAGCTGCTCAACCCGGAAATATCTGGAGTTGAATACCAGCAAGGGGTGTTGTTTGGATACGAGTTGAGAGAATATCTCTTGACGAAATGGCAACACCAGTGTGCCTACTGTGGTGGCCAAAATATCCCTTTAGAAATCGAACACATTCAGCCAAAAAGCCAGGGTGGTTCCGACCGAGTTAGCAATCTGGCTATTGCTTGCCATAAATGCCATCAGAAAAAAGGTTCTCAGTCGGCCCGTGAGTTTCTGGATACCAAACCCGAAATCTTGAAGCGGTTGCTAGTTCAGGCCAAGGCCCCCCTGAAAAATGCGGCGGCCGTCAACTCTACCCGATGGGCATTGTTTAACAGCCTGAAGCTAACTGGATTACCCATTGAAATTGGCACTGGAGGTTTAACAAAATATAATCGGACGGTTCAAGGACTACCGAAAACCCATTGGCTAGATGACGCTGATTGTGTGGGAAAAAGCACCCCGACCCGGTTGAAAATCAAAACTCATCAGCCACTACTAATGACTTGTTTTGGGCGTGGTGGCCGTCAAAAAGCGGCTCCTAACAAGAGGCTTCCGATTCGCCATAACCCATTAAAACCAATTAAGGGATGGCTTACCGGGGATATAGCCAAGCATAAGACATAAGGAATTGGTAGAATAACCCCGTCGAGTCGCGGCAGTTTTGTTTTAACCAAACCTGACCAAACTCAGTTTTCAGTCAAGCCAATAGATTTGAAACCTGTTTTTAGGAGAGATGGCTATTTGTATAAATTTTCCAGAGTTTTCCGGTAATTACCAGGTTATAGATATACTGCCGGGTAGAGTAACTGATGAGTAAATGAGTATTGAGCAATATTTATAAACTCATGACTAAATGAACTAAGAAAAGTCATCAAATTTGGGATTTTAGACTTGCTAAGGACTATCGACAAATGTTATCTATTTTAGTTATTGATGATGAACCTGACAACTTTGATGTGATTGAAACCTTTTTGAGTAATCAAGACTATCAGCTACATTATGCTGCTAGTGGACAGGAGGGAATTTCCGCACTCAAATTAATCCAGCCAGATTTGATTTTGCTGGATGTGATGATGCCAGCTATTGATGGGATTGAAGTTTGTCGCCGCATTAAAGCTATGCCACTATGGCAATCTACACCTATTATTATGGTGACGGCATTATCTTCTAAAGAAAGTTTAGCTAAATGTATCGCAGCGGGAGCGGATGACTTTATCGGGAAACCCGTTAATGCTTTAGAATTACGGTCTCGTGTCCATTCAATGCTGAGAATTAAGCAACAATATGACCAAATTTCTCATTTGTCTAATGTGCAGAAGAATACAATTCAAGTACTCGAAAAAACTCTGGTCAGACTGCGGGGTAATTTAGCCTCTAGTCTCTCCCACGAACTAAATACCCCTCTAAATGGTGTTTTAGGAATGCTCGCCCTGGTGATGGAGGATCTGAAGGATATAGAAGATGTGGAGATGTCGGAAACAGTGGAGATGTTAAGGTTGGCGTATCAATCAGCCTGTCGCCTGGAAAATTTAGTCAAAAGATTCCTAATTTATTTGGAATTGGAACTGATAAGTAGCGAGGAAAAAGAAGTTCCGCCCGGGTCTACAATGTTATCTTTGTATTTTGTGGAACCTATCTGCAAAAAATATGCACCGGATAGCCAACGCTATGATGATTTTAAGTTGGATATAGAACCGGCTACCGTGGCGATATCAGAGCGGTATTTGTCGATTATTTTAAATGAGTTGATTGACAACGCTTTGAAATTCTCCAAGCCGGGGAAACCCATCTCGATTCGCTCTCAGATTATCACTGAAGGGGAAAAACTAGGGCTATGGATTCATGATTTGGGGCGTGGGATGACGGAAGAGCAAATCAATCAAATCGGTGCTTTTATGCAGTTTGAACGCAAAAGCTATGAGCAACAAGGCCTGGGTGTTGGTTTAAAAATCGTGGATAAAATTGTTGAATTGGTGGGAGGAACCATACAAATTAATAGCATATACAATCAAGAAACGATGATATATATTACTTTACCGATTGTTCATTAGCTATTAAATAATACAAATAACCCTATTGTCACGTTACAACGTATCATATTTATATTAAGATAGTGAAACTAGATGCCGTGGAACCATAGATAGTTGTTGAATTGCTAAGGAAAATCTACCGATGTTCTCAATTTTAATTGTGGATGATGATCCAGATAATTTTGATGTAGTTGAAACTTGTTTGATTGATGAAAACTATCATTTACACTATGCTTATAGTGGACAAGATGCACTTTCAGTAATTAATGTAATCAAACCGGATCTAATTTTACTGGATGTAATGATGCCAGTTATGGACGGTATTGAGGTTTGTCGCCGTATTAAAGCTATGGGTGAATGGAAAGGAACACCGATTATTATGGTGACGGCATTATCTTCTACAGAGAGTCTAGCTGAATGTCTGGGGGCGGGAGCAGATGACTTTATTGCGAAACCTGTTAATGGCTTAGAATTGCTGGCACGGATTCGCTCTATGCTCAGAATTAAGCAACAATATCAACTTTTAGCCGATTTTAACACGAAATTGGAACTGATGGTTGAAGAACGCACGGCTCAGTTACAAAGGCTAATAGATGAAGATACGCTAACGCAGCTACCAAGTCGAGCGCAGTTATTACACAAACTATCGGATAGCTACGTTGACAGCAGCGGGGAAAATTATGCGATCGCCTATCTCGACTGTGACCAATTCAAACTAGTTAATGGTGCTTTTGGTTACCAGGTGGGAAATCAACTACTGAGAGCGATCGCAGAACGTCTTAAAAAACATCTGCGCCCCGGAGATCTACTATGTAGAGTGGGAGAGTACGAGTTTTGCTTTGGGCTGAAAAACATTTCCGCAACCGGAGAATTAACAGATTGGATTAATGGAGTAATGGGGTCATTTATCCAGGCTTTTTAGGTAGAAAATTGCGATATTTTTATGTCTGTTTGTATGGGAATTCCCCTAGATACGGAAGTAAACTCTAATGCTGAAGCCCTATTACAAGCAGCGGATACGGCAATGTACAAAGCCAAAGGGCGGGGAAAAGGTTGCCATCAAATCTTTAACCGAGAAATGACGGCGGCTACACTTAAACGGCTGACTCTGGAAACGGATTTACAAAGGGCGATCGCACAACAAGAGTTGATCACTTATTACCAACCTATTGTGAGGCTGGCTACAGAGAAGGTGGTGGGTTTTGAAGCATTAGTGCGTTGGCAACACCCCCAGCGAGGTTTAGTGTCACCGGGAGAGTTTATCCCCTGTATGGAGGAAACGGGTTTAGTGGTGCAGGTGGGTTTATTGGTGCTACAACAAGCCTGTGAACAACTAAACAAGTGGCATCAACAGGGTTATCCATTCTTTGCATGATGAGTGTTAATATGTCGGTGCGTCAGTTTGCCAGTTCTACGCTGTTGGTAGATATAGATCGGGTTCTGGCTAATACGGGAGTGAACCCACAGGCCATCAAGTTGGAGATTACCGAAAGTGCATTAATGGATAATCCGGAAATGGCGATCGCCCTAACATCAAAATTGCGATACGTGCTACGCACACGCTACGCGAACGCGAAAAATTGGGATCAGTTTGGATGATTTTGGTACAGGTTACTCTTCTTTAGGCTACTTGCACCGTTTCCCCATTGACACTTTAAAGATAGATAGATCTTTTGTGAACCAAATGCAGCCAGGAAGTCGGAATCATCAGGTAGTGCAAACGATTGTAGCATTGAGTAATCAATTGGGTAATGGTGCGATCGCCGAAGGTATCGAAACAAGGGAGGTGTTAGAGTATCTTCAGGAGCTAGTAGCTCCTTTGGTCAGGGCTATCTATTTTCTAGGCCCCTACCTGCATCAGATATTGAGGCGAATATTTTAAAATTGTCCCAGGCGCGCTAATTAATGCTAAATGAATCTTGTATAAATACTGAAACCCCCACTGCGGCTTATGTACATATTCCCTTTTGTCGTCGCCGCTGTTACTACTGCGATTTTGCCGTGTCTGTGGTAGGCGATCGCCGCCATGGGGAAAATTCTGGGATGATGGAGGAGTATGTAGATTTTCTGCGATCGGAAATTCTCAATCAAAGGCATTTCGGACCGCCACTGAAAACGGTGTTTTTTGGCGGGGGGACTCCCTCTCTGTTATCGGTTCAGCAGTTCGATCGCCTCATCAAAACCATTAGCGATAACTTGGGAATTGCGAGTGATGCTGAGATCTCCGTGGAAATGGACCCTGGGACTTTTGATTTAGGGAAATTACAGGGATTTGTGGCGGCGGGGGCCAATCGGGTGAGTGTGGGTGTACAAGCGTTTCAGGATGATTTATTAAGGCTTTGTGGTCGATCGCATACTGTGGCGGATATTTGGAGGGCGATCGATTTAATTAATCAAGTGGGTGTTGTGAACTTCAGTATTGATCTGATTTCTGGTTTACCCCATCAAACCCCAGAAATGATGCAAGAATCCCTAGATCAGGTTTTGAGCATTAATCCTGCTCATGTTTCCCATTATGATCTGATTGTGGAACCTCAAACGGCTTTTGGTCGCTACTATAAGCCGGGAGAGTTTCCCCTTCCTGATGATCAAACTACAGCCAACCTCTACCGACAGGCGCAAAAATGCCTGACTTCCCGGTTTAAACATTATGAGATTTCCAATTATGCGCGACCTGGGTTTGAATGTCGCCATAATTTGGTTTATTGGCACAATCAACCTTACTATGGCTTTGGTATGGGGGCGGCGAGTTATGTGGGGGGCTATCGACTGACCAGACCGAGAACCCGCGATCGCTATTATCAGTGGCTACAGTCCTCCGGGGGGGTGAGCGAAAGTTTGCAGGTTTTTCATAGTGCTGATCTTGCACCCGCCCCAACAGAGGCGATCGCGATTATTTTAGGATCGGATATACTCTTAGAAACCCTGATGCTGGGACTACGGTTAGCTAGTGGTGTGGATCTGGTGAGGCTGCAACAGCAATTTGGCCAAGAGGCTGTAAGTCAAATTACTGATATTCTCAAACCATTAGGCGATCGGGGTTGGGTGGAAGTAGTTTCTACTCAGGAAGAACCCGACCAGCCAGCGACCCCTCACCTACGACTGACAGACCCGGAGGGGTTTTTATTCTCCAATACCATTTTAGCCGAGCTTTTTGGCCACTTGCAGCTTTCCGAGACTTCCACGGCGATCGGGACAAGTGCAGTCTGAGTGGTCTGGGGATATGACAGAAATCAAAACATATCGCGAACCAATGGGATGTGATAATAAACATCATCAGTCAGTGATAGCGATCGCGACACTTATTTACCCAGATCCATCATACTTAAAAGTAAGCCATTAGATAGACTAGCTAACTCTGGCCTTGTTGTTATTCTTTAGAAATAATTAAAATGGAGACTCTGATTTGATGCAATCTTTTAAGATGATGGACACACACAACGGCTAAGGTCCGAACCGAGAGCTAAACCTCCGTGGGTTAACTCGCCCCAAATCGGCGAAGAACCCGGAAATAGCGATCGGGGTTGGTTTCCCGTAGATCTAACATAGATGGAAGGGAGAATTAGCCTAGGTCATTCTCATCAGGGGAGAAGCATTATCAGTTTCATGGTCCACGGATTTTTAGCAATTTGGCTTAATCTGAGAATTTGGTCCCTCATCAAGTTGGGGTCAGGGATCAAGTTTAACAAAGTCAGTATCGACAAACTTTTTTTAGTTCCCAGAGGATTTAACCATGATGTCAAACTTATATCAATTGAATAACCATCAGACGAGTAAACAACTTTGTTGCTACTATAACGATAGCCCAAAAGTCGAGATTGCTCGGATTTCTAATATTGATAACTGGTATTTAGAGCATATTGTTTTCCCCGGAGAAAGATTTTTATTTGAATCGCCATCAGATGCGGAATTGGAAATTTATCATGCGGGTAAAGGCAAGCCTATTTTGATGCAAAAACTTTTATGTTTGCATTTGATTGTAGACGAAGGCGAAGACCTTAAATTTGCCAGCTAGAAGTTGATGAAAACTGCCAATAATCAGCCAGAACCTGGAGGAGTTTCGCTGCCTATAACTAGGGTTGCCAACTCTCCAGGTTTGGTATTTTTAGCCAGGAAAAATATGCAGGCGATCGCTATTCTAAATGCTGAATATTTCTAGCTTGTTTAGCCTGTGCAACATCTACCAAATATAGACCGACTAAACCAGCTATAAAAAACACAATTAATGCCAGGATAGAATTGCGGGCTGTTCCCGTCACCTGGAGGATTACAGCAAATAGGAAAGGTCCGAAAATAGCCGAACCTTTGCTAAAAACTGAGTAAAACCCATAAAATTCAGCCGCCGCCCAAGGTGGAATGATCGACCCATAGAAGGAACGACTAAGGGACTGGGACCCCCCCAAAACCAATCCGACAATTCCCCCCAAGATAAAATACTCAGTGGGGCTATTCATAAAATAAGCATAGATAACTACAATCGACCATCCCACCAACGAAATCATTAAGGCTGTTTTGGAGGTAGTCAATTCGGCGAGTTTACTAAAGCCCAAAGCCCCGAAAAAGCTGACAAACTGGATAACCAATAGGGTAATCATGAGAACATTTTGGGAAAAACCCAACTCCTCCGCCCCGTAGATAGTGGCCATAGTAATCACAGTCTGGATGCCATTGTTATAAATCATGTAAGCAATGAGAAACCGTAGCAAATGCTTAAATAAACGCACCTTCCTGACGGTGACAATGGTTCGGACAATTCCGACTTTGATATAAGCGCGCCAGGGTGGTAAATGTTGATATTCCGGGGGAATTTCCTCAAAGGTTTGGGCTTCTTTCAGGTTAAAAAATGTGATTAAGGAAAAACCACCCCACCAAACTGCTGCCATTAAAATCGCGAGTCTGGCTGCTAATTCGGCGGAAATACCAATCGTCTCATGTCCAGCAATCAAAGCTAAAGATAAGGCTAATTGCAAGCCACCGCCTATATATCCCCAAGCAAAACCTTGACCAGAAACCCAGTCCATTTTGTCTTCTGATGCAATATGGGGGAGGAAGGCATCATAGAAGATATTGCCCCCAACAAAGCCAATCTGGGCTATAATAAAGAGAATGAGCGTTAGCCAGACGTCTCCTTTGCCAGAAAAAAACAATAGACTAGCGGCTAGGCAGCCTGTGTAAGCACAAATTATTAAAAATTTCTTTTTGGATGCGGAAAAGTCGGAAATTGCCCCCATAATAGGGGCTACCATAAACACTAAGAAGGCAGCCAAACTGCTGACAAATCCCCATAAGGCGGTCGCGCTATAGTTAATTCCGGCTATGGTGACTCCGCCGGGGGGGACGACGACGGCCGCAAAGTAAGCAGGGAGAACGGCTACCACAACGGTGGTGACATAGGCAGAATTAGCCCAGTCATACATGATCCAACCGAAAATCTGGCGGCGATCGTTGAGTTCTGGGGTATCATTCATAGGATTTAAAGTGCCAAGGAGGAATTGAGTTTTTATACCTTACTGACGGAAAGGTAATATATTGCTGTAATTGATGCAACTTAAATATAGGTTAAAGTTATCCCATCTGGGAGGGTTTACGGTGGAAATATCTATTGTCCAAATGATTGGCAGTGATGTAGCTGATCGTGAATAGGAGTGGTACAGGTGGATATTAAGGAGTTATTAAGTCGCTATAAGGTGGGCGATCGCGACTTTAGGAAGGCTAATCTAATTGGTGCGAAATTATTTCGCTGTAATCTTCAAGGAATTAACCTAGGGGGGGCTTCCCTAGCTGGGGCGGATTTGAGTAGGGCGTTTTTAGAAGATGCTAATTTGTTTAATGCGTTCCTATATAGGAGTAATTTAACTTTTGCTCATTTGGGACGGGCTATATTGACCAATGCTGATTTGACTAAGGCTGACCTGGGGGGTGCGTTTTTGGTGCATTCTGACCTCAGTGGGGTGAAGTTGAGTGGTGCGATTTTGCAAGGGGTTAATCTTAGGTCGGCTAATTTGACCGGGGTTAATCTATGTGGGGCGAATTTGAGCGGGGTTAATCTTAGGTCGGCTAATTTGACTGAGGCGAATTTGAGTTGGGCTAATCTCAGTCATGGGAGGTTAAGCTGTTCGGTTTTAACTAAGGCTCGTCTCACCAGTGCTAATCTGAGTTATTGTCATTTGGTAGATGTGGATTTAGGGGGGATGGACCTGAATGGGGTAGATCTGTCTGAGGCTAATCTGCGGGGGGTTAACTTACAAAAGGCTGATTTGACTGCTGTTAATCTGAGGTCGGCGAATTTGACGGGGGCTAATCTGGAGGGTGCTATTCTCCACGGCACAAATTTAACTGACGTGATTCTGTGGGGGAGTAATCTGGCTGATGCTGTGCTGATGCGGGCTAATCTGGAAGGTGGTAATTTGGTACGGAGTAATTTGACGGGGGCTAATCTTAACCTGGCTCGTCTTGGCGGGGCTGATCTTAGCTATGCTAATCTGCGGAATGCTTATCTGTGGAAAGCGGACTTAACTGGGGCTAATTTATCTGGGGCGAATCTGCGGGGTGCCAATTTTCGGGGGGCGATTCTTGACGGTGTGAGTTGGACTGATGCTATATTGATGGGGGCGGTGATGCCAGATGGCTGTATTCACGAGTGAACTTGACATAAGGCAAAAATTTAATAGATCTATCTCTCATTATAGCAGAAAACGGGGGTTAAAACAATTCTTTCTTTTGAAGCCATAACAAGGCAAGCTATAAGAGTGTATCAAGTTATGGAGAACCTGCGATGATGCTAAAAGCTAAAGATATTATGACGACCGATGTAGTGACGATTCGGGGGTCGGCTACGGTAGCAGAAGCGGTGAAACAAATGAATGATCTGTGTTTGCGGGCGCTGATTGTTCAACGTCGCCACGAACAGGATGCTTATGGCATTGTGACGGAGACGGATGTGATTTACAAGGTGACGGCTTACGGTAAAGATCCGAAAAAGATGCGGGTTTATGAGATTATGACTAAGCCCTGTATCTCTATTAACCCTGATTTGGGGGTGGAATATGTGGCGCGGTTATTTGCTCAGACTGGTATTCGCCGCGCTCCGGTGATTCAAGAAGAACTGTTGGGGATTGTTTCTATAACTGATATCCTGAGTAAGGGTGACTTTGTAGAGAAGCCTAAGAGTATTGTCCTGGCCGATCGCATAGAACAGGCGATCGAAGACGCTAGGGCTACCTGTGCGGAAAAAGGTGCTACTTCCCGTGAATGTGCGGCGGCTTGGGATATTGTTGAGGAACTTCAGGCTGAAGCGGCACATCAAAGATCAGAACGGATTGAAAAAACTGCTTTTGAGGTTTACTGCGAGGAAAATCCAGAAGCTGTTGAAGCTAGGGTCTACGACAACTAAAGGACTATTAAAGTTGACATTGGGGGGGTAGATGTTCTATAAACTCCCCCCATGTCAGCGCCTGACTGAGTTTATGTAATTAGGTATGACTGGACTGATGAACAAAACTAGACTGTTAGGGATTTCGGTTCTGTTAATGTCTGCTTGGAGTGCTAAACCACTGATGGCTCAGTTTAACACTACGGATCCGAATGCGTTTTTGAGGGGCGAGTATTCTTCTTGTCAGGGTTGCAATCTACAAGGGGCGGATATGAGTAATCAGTCTCACCGCAACGCGCAATTACGACAGGCTAATCTGACTAATACTAATCTGAGTGATGCGGACTTCACGGGTGCTTTTTTCACCTGTAGCAATTTGAGTAATTCTAATTTATCGGGGGGAAACTTTAATTTTGCCAATTTTGTTGATGCTAACCTGAGTGGGGTTGATTTGAGTAATGCTGATTTAAGTCGTGCTGACTTGAGTGGGGCTATCATCGACAGCAGAACTAATCTGGATGGGGCTAATTTAGATGGTGCGAGACTTGGGGATGCTGCTACCATCTATAGCCCAGGAATGAATGTGAGGACTATTGAACGTAGCACCCATACAGAAAGTCAGCGAGTCCAGTGCAATAATCGATGATCTATTAATGTTGATGAACTGCGATCGCTGTTATGCGTGGTTTCCGGTCAAATATCAACTTGGGTTTGAGTAAGACCCTCAACAATAACCATAGCGATCGCAATTCTCCGGGAGTTGACAAATTCTGCCATTGTCCGGGACGACAGAACAGCATTTCCACCAGTTGTCGATGTTGCGATACTGTCAAGGCTTCAAACTCAACCCGAATAGTGGGAAATTCACCGACCCATTGAGTATCAGTAATCCTCCCCCCTAAGTTTAATTGTACATCAATAATTTCCATTTGTAAAGGCAAAAATTCCGATTTTTCGCCATTGTTTTGATGAAGGATAGAGGCGGCGGCGGGTTCTGTTATCATAATTTCTGCGCCGACTTCGGAAATATGACGAGTTATTCCCCATAGCACTTGGTCAGAAATCTGGAGTTTGACAGACCGACGCAATTGGAACCAGTCATAGATATCTGGTAGTGGTGCATCTATGACAATTAGGAGAGAAACACTTAAAACTACTAAGTTATAAATACTCCAGATGATACCCAAATTAAATCCGGGGTAATTATCAACATTTGATGCTAAGAGTGGATAATTCCAGAATAGGCTGACCATTGTGGCTATTAATAGCAATATAATAGGTGATGCCAATTTCCAGGAACAGGTAAATTTTTGCTGTTTTTTGCCTTTGGGAGTAACTTTAAAGCCACCTTTAAAAGGGTTAATCATTACTTGAATTACAGTTAATGCCATGGGGAAAGATTGGAAAATGGCATAAATTTCTGACAGGAAGGCTGACCGAGATTTTTGGTTTAACCAAGCAAAAGCCAGGAGAGACACCAGATAATAAGGCATGAAAAAGTAAATAAAATCGCCGATACTAGCTTTGATAGGAATGACACCTAAAAACCGATAAGCCAAAGGCATTAACAGGATAAAAATCCGGGAAATGCTAGTAAACCAATGTAGCAACCCTTCTAAATGTGCTAATCTTTGTCTGAGGGTTAAACCGGGTATGGTTAAAGGATTAGAGTTGATAAAAAAGGCTTGTAATGTACCGCGCGCCCAACGCATTCTTTGATTAAGGTGGTCGGTGATACTTTGTGCGGCTAAACCTGCGCTTAATTTCTCATTTAAATAAATGAGTTTGTATCCCTTGCTGGCTAGGGTAATTCCGGTAAAATAGTCTTCACTAATTGACTCGGTAACAAACCCGCCAATGGCTTGTAATGCTGTGCGTCTAACTACAAATGATGTCCCCGCACAAACTACACTACCCGCACCATCTTTTAGGGGTTGTATATGTCTATAAAATACTTCTTCTTCGGGAGTAATGATATTTTCTAATCCTAAATTGCGGGATACTGGGTCGGGGTTGTAAAAGGTTTGGGGGGTTTGAACTAAGGCGGTGTTAGGGTTCTGAAAAAATCCTACTGTTCTAGTTAAGAAATTTTTGGTGGGAATAAAATCGGCATCGAATACTGTAATTAATTCGCCATTTGTGAATTTCAAAGCATGGTTAAGGTTCCCAGCTTTGGCGTGAAGGTTATTAGGTCTGGTGAGATAATGACAGCCTAATTCTTGGGCTAATTGTTTGACTTGGGGGCGGTTTGTGTCATCTAAAAGGTAGACTTTTTGGGGGTGATAGTCTAAGGCTTGACAGCCGATAACTGTGCGCCTAAGAATAAATAAGGGTTCGTTGTAGGTGGGGATTAAAATATCAACGGTTGGGGTGAATTTTCGTTGAATAACTGACTGTTGGAGTTGGTCGGCTTGGCTGCTTCTATCGGTGCTATTTACAATTAAGTAAACTTGAATTATGTTGGCACCAATAATGTAAATTTCGAGACCCATTAGAGTGAGGCTAAATAAACCATTTAGGGGGTCGCTGAGGTTGAGGGTAGAGAGCGATCGCCATAGTAGATAACGGATAGTTAATGCTAAAATTATGGCGACAATTATCGCCCTTGATCTGGCTGTTGGTTTAGGGTAAATCTTGGTAATAATGAAGGCGATCGCACTTAATAAAATGGTGGGCAACCATAAATAACTACTCGGAATATACGGCAATTGCAACCATATCGGTGGATTTTTTTGCTGGAAATATAGTAGCTGAAAAAAATCCCTGATTAGCGGCTGGTCAGACACCCAACCCCAAGCGATCGCACTGAAACAGCCCATCACACCAAACGCCCACAAAGTAGGCGTATTGGGGCGTTTAATAACTCGGAAATAGCGTTTAATAGACTGATAAATAAACCCTGATGTCATGGAAAATGCTCCGGCTCTGGTTAAATATTTAAAGATTTTCAGGAGAGTGCAAAAAATCAGAATAGGTGAGCATTGGTTTATATGTTAACATTATTTAACAATTTTGTGTCAACTAGCAAATCCCACCTAGGACTATGGAGAAGATGCAATTATCCTTAATCGGGTAATTAAGTCGATAGGTTCAGTAAAGCTGCTATTTCTGAGTTTTCGGGAATAGTTATCTGAAATTTGGCTAAAAATTGGATAATGAATGATTAATGGTATGTTCCCAGCTATAAAATAAGGCAGACAAGTGTTGTCTGCCCTCTCACCAGAGATATATTTTAGTTTGGGGGATTAACGGATCAATTCTGTGTCTGGTTTCGATTTGGTGTTCTGGCTCGCCATTGAGCGATCGCCTGTTGAGCCGCCGTATATGGTGGGGTTCCCTCTGGAATTAAAACGGCTGCCAAAATAGCAGACTCAAATTGATTATTTTGAGCGCGGGACTGAGCGAGTTTCCAAATTTCACCACTCCAGCGAGCGATCGCTTCGGTGGCTTGGTCATAACCCAATTCTTCCGGACCAATGGTAGAGACAGCAGCGATCGCATTACTATAGGTCGAAGCCTGTCCCGGCCGAATTTGAGAGCGAGCCGCCTCAATTTTAGCTTGATTCTCGCGCAGTTGTGTGAGAGGCTGTTGCCAATTTTGAATTTGCAATTGCGCCTGTTCATAAATAGGGCGTTTAGTTTCGGGGACTAAAGATGCTGCGGCGATCGCTTCCGACCAATTCCCCATAGCCGCCCGTCCTTCTGCGATATCGAGAATCATTTGACTCCAGCGTTCAATAGCTAATTGTGCTTCAGGATAAAGTGGGTCATTATTCGGAATTTGATTAGCTTGGACGATCGCCTGACTCAAACGAGAAGCGGAGGTATTTTGAACTATCATTCTAGCCTGCTGTAAAAGCTGTTCACCGTTAGCAGGAGTCGGCGCAGGGGTTTCAGGAACATCATCCCCAACTACAGCTTCTGGCGGCGTTAGGGCTTCTGTTTCTGTGGGGTCGGTAGTTTCCGGGGTGGGTGGTTGGGATAACTCCATAGGAGGTAAAGAGGGAGTGGTAGAGGGTTGCGAACCTACGAATAGGGATCGGTTAGTATAGAAAACTCCCAATAACAGTAGTACAGCGATCGCACCACTCCAGATAATAAGCTGTTGAAAGAATGATCTGTCTGACATAATTTCTTCCTGGGGCTGTTCATTGGTCTTTTGGCTGGGGTCTGCTGCTTCTGGGGAAGATTCAGAAGCCGGATCGTGATTTAATGGTTCTGTGGGGTTTTCACTGGGGTCTGGTTGGCTTACCGGGGCGGTTTTGAACGGTGAAGACAGCTTCAGATTAGGTAAAGCTGACGGGTGGCTGCCATTTTGCTTGGGCGCAAAAGTGCTATTGACCGCAGAATTGCTCTGATGGTTTCCCGCCGCCGCCATGGCTTTGGCTGGTTCCGGTTTGAGTCGCAATTGGGCTTGTTCTGCGGTGGCGATCGCAAATACTGGGTTTTGTAAGGGTCGTAAATGTTGATCGGTCAATTCGGGAAGGCGATCGCCTAAAAATGATTTCAAATCAGCCAGAGTCTGACACTTTCCTGATTTCAAGCCTTCTAATAGGGCGGCGGTGAAAAAGCCATGTCGTAAGGAGGAGGTTTCCCGAGATACTTCGTCAGGACGACAAGATAAGATCGTGGGAATCCTAAATTTTTCCGATAAGGCGATCGTCTCCCCTCCAATCTGATCGCCTACCTGTACTCCCTGAGTCCGGTTAATATCCAACAGCAGTAATATATTATCCGTAGGTGCATTGTTTAAATGCTTAAACAGTAGGCTGATCGGGATAGCCGTTTCCTCCAGGTTCTCTGGGCTGCCATCAATAGGTATTAGATAATCTTGCCCTTTATGATGAATGCCATAGCCACTAAAAAAGCAAAATAGGGTATCTTCCGCCTGTAGTTGTTCTCGACAGATACTTTCCATCCAGTCTAACAGGTTTCCCCGGCTTGGATAAGTCGGCATATCCCACGTTTCCGGGGATGTATCCGTGATCAACACACAGCGATCGCTCGCAAAACCAGCATCTTCAGCCCAGAACTGATTGAGAGCTTCTGCATCCCTTTGGGCGTAACTTAGGGGTTGCAGGAATTGATACTGGTTAATCCCAATCGTCACACAAACATAATGTTTCATCTAACTTACCTCAATTTGATAGCTTTAACTTGCTGCTTAGACGCTACAGACGGCACTTAAAGACTTTTGATGGCTCAATACCTGATTCCAAAACCCCATAACCACCAATAATAACTACTGTTGTTCTACCTTGACTGGATCATACGACAATATCCGTCGATCATCCCCCACTCAAAAGTCTATTGTACAAAACTAAATAGTTAAATTTTACTAATATCTTTCGCCAAAGAGTTTTTGATTTTCAATCGACGTTAAGAATTGTTAAATTTTTATTGAGAATCTCTCTCAAATTGTTGACGAGTTTATAGGGGTTGTGCTACTCTAAAAATAATCGCATCCAAGGGCTTACTGTGTCTATTTGTAAAAATAATCGCTGAAACCCCCACTGCGTCGCTGGTATGATTATTTTGTCGCCACAATTTAAAATTCACGATGCACGAGTTTTAGGCGATCGCCAGAGGGCCAAAAAATCACCGCTTGACAAAATCGACATTTTGTGCATATACCTAGAAATTGTCATAGAAAACTCTCAAAAATCAATTATAAAGCACTTATGACCACAACTTCAGAAACCAGCCAACTACCTCCGATAGTCGAACTTCCCCCCAGTTACGTCATTCCCGTGGTGTTGGTACTTAGTTCAATCCCCTTATTTCTGATTCTGAAATGGGTAGCCCTTCCCGTGTCTTTGTTTGGACTATTCCTAGCCATTCAGACAGCCACCATACGCCTACAGTTTACCCCCACAGATTTAGATATATATCGTTCAGGTAAGATGATTCGGCGTTTTCCCTATCGAGAATGGACAAACTGGGAGATTTTCTGGTCGCCTATACCGATTTTATTCTATTTTCGGGAAGTTAATAGTATCCATTTTCTACCCATGCTATTTAACGCCGGAATGCTGCGTTCTTGCTTAGAAGAAAAAATCACGATTAATCGGTAGTTGATTTAGGGGGGGGGTGTAGCAACCCTCCCCGTGGGAGGGAGATAGGGCTGCTGACAAGAACTAACTAACCTTCGAGTTTTTGAGAGATTAACTTGTTGGTTAACTGCGGGTCGGCGCGTCCTTGGGTTTTCTTCATCACCTGTCCCACAAAGAAACCTTTTAGCTTAGTTTTACCAGCCTTAAACTTTTCAACTTCCTGGGAATGACTAGCTATAACTTCATCGATAATCGCTTCTAATTCCCCTGTATCGGAAATCTGAATTAAGCCTTTTTTCTCCACCATTTGTTTGGGGGAACCACCCTTAGCCAAAAGTTCCGGCAGAATATCTTTAGCGATTTTACCACTAATGGTATTTTCGCCAATCAGATTAATTAGTTCCGCTAGTTCTGCGGGTTTAAGGGGAATGTCAGTAATTGCCAGTTTTTCATTTTTCAGATATGCCGTAATATCCCCCATTAACCAGTTAGCCGCTTGTTTAGTATCTGCACCTGCTGCGACTGTAGCCTCGAAATATTGCGCCACAGTGCGATCGTCCGTTAAGACACGGGTATCATAGGGAGATAATCCCAAGTCCGTCTCGTAACGGTGTCGTTTTTGGGCGGGAAGTTCTGGTAATTCCGACTCCCATTGTTTCAATTGTTCCGCTGATACTTGAATAGGAGGAAGGTCAGGTTCTGGAAAATAGCGGTAATCACTCGAACCCTCTTTACTTCTCATGCTGATAGTGCGTTGGCTGCCTTCTTCCCAGAGACGGGTTTCTTGAATAAGAGATTGTCCGGCTTCTAGGGCGGCAATTTGGCGTTCTATTTCGTAGTCGATCGCTTTTTGAATGGCACTAAAGGAGTTCATGTTTTTAATTTCAACTTTAGTACCAAATTCTTTTTGACCGACGGGACGCACAGAAATATTGACATCACAACGTAGGGAACCTTCCTGCATATTCCCATCACTAACGCCTAAATAGCGGACAATGCGGCGCAATTCTTGGGCGTACTCAGCCGCCTCTAAACCCGAACGGATATCAGGTTCCGAAACGATTTCGACTAGGGGAATACCTGCCCGGTTAAAGTCTACCATAGAATAGGTAGAACCAGCCAGGCGATCGCTACCTCCATGGACAAGTTTTCCCGCATCTTCTTCCATGTGGAGGCGGGTAATACCTATGCGTTTACGGATAGGATTATTGTTCTCATCAACAATTTCAATTTCCAGCCAGCCATTAGTAGCAATAGGTAGATCGAATTGGGAAATCTGATAATTTTTAGGCAGATCTGGATAAAAATATTGTTTGCGATCGAACTTACTATAGGGCGCAATTTCACAATTGAGGGCGCGCGCCGCCTTGACCGCATACTCTAATACCTTTTGATTTAAAACCGGAAGCACTCCCGGCAGCCCTAGACATATAGGATCAATATTGGTGTTAGGATCAGCACCAAATTCGGTAGAGGAGTTAGAGAAGATTTTAGTTTGGGTACTAAGCTGACAGTGAGTTTCTAAGCCAATGACAGCCTCGTACTCTGTTTTTACTGGTGCTAGAGTAGACATAGGCGCTTTGTGTAGCAATTGAGCAACAATAATTTGATTCTACATTTTATCTGATCTTACAGCTTGTTCACCAATCGCTTAATACATTGCCCTCACCCTAAATCTGGATCCCAGAGAGGGAGAGGGACTTTGAGAGGTGATCAGATGATTTCTGAACAGGCTGTAACTGATACCAGCAATGATATTATCGAAAACGCGATCGCATTTGAGAAAATGCACAACCCACCATAGACAATGAACCAGACCTTGCTCGCACAAGCTAAAAACCGGGCTGCTGTTTTCGAGAAGTTCCTCCAGATAGAACTAGACCAGGAGGCGAATGCCAGCCAATTAGCCTTTTTGGATAGAGGGATTGAGAATTCCCCATATCAAGCCGAACTTTCCAACTATCCAATTTACTTGGAACAGAAACCCATGGATTTTAGCCCCTATCCTAATCGAGGAAAAGTTCCCCAAATCAACACCACCCACCTGAACTTCTTGGACCCCGATATTCTACAGGCCTGCGTTTGTGTAGGTCGGTTTGTTGATGACCAATTGCAAACTATGTGGATGGGAAAAAATGCCCTGGAGAAAGTCCAGTTTGGGAGTACCACCAAAATTATAGCAGGTTTAAATATATGATCCCAGGTAAATACTAAATTTCCCGATGCTCAGATTAAGAACTGGGTATTTCGAGATCCTCAAGGTAAAAAGCCGGATTTTTCCTTTATTGATGCTATGGCTGATGTGGTCAGCTACAGAAGACAAATTGGGACTTATAACGCCTTTTCAGGGATGTTAAAGCGATTTGAGTCCCGTTTTGGTTTAGAACGTTGGCTAATAGAAATCACAGGTAATCAAAACCTAGAATTTCGCGGGGACTACGGGGAGGATGCGTTTATTCAAAATCCGCGATTGGTGGATGCCAAAACCAAAAAGGTGCTATTATCTGCCGTGGATGATACTCCGCGAGGTGATAATCTGTTATCTGCCTATGATCTAACTCGGATAATTTCTATGGTAAGATGGCATTATCATCTTACCCCATCGGCTCGACTGCCGGGGGTGACTTGGGAAACCCTTAAATATGTGATTCCAGCTTTGGGTCAGGATACGGCTAGATTTGTAGATGTTGCCTTAGATGCTTTAGGATTGACCGACATGATTTATGCTCCGGTAATCCTATCGAAGTTGGGACATGGCCCTAGTCAACTTCGCAACAGCATTGAAACCACATTAGTGGCTTTTGTGCAGTTTATAGATCGGCTTCCTAGCCAGACTGGAGAGCATGATTTAATCTCAAATTAGGTTAATATTTTAGGGCAATAGGGTCTAATAAGCGAGAAGAGTTGAGGATAAACCTATTGCCAGATATGTCAAACCCAAGGAAGCGGCTCAAATCCTTGGAGTCCAT
>NZ_JBIMLI010000098.1:0-19954 GCF_051859755.1 Limnospira sp. | reverse complement strand
AAGGTCTCGCACCATACTTGGTATTATACCGTATTGCCGTAAAATGTTAACCTAATTTGAGATTAAATCATGCTCCCGTTATCAACTTTGTGTAACGGGAGAATGCCAATAATTAAGCCATACGGGAATAGTATTCAACGACGAGTAGTTCATTGATGGAAAGAGCGACCCATTCCCGTTCAATCACACCATTTACTGTAGCAGTGAGATTATTTTTATCTAACTCCAAATGGCTAGGGACGTTAGCTAAACCAGGATATTGAAGATTAGCTTTGACCATTTCGCGAGATTTGTCTCTATTTCTCACGCCAATGGTTTCGCCAGGACGACACTGATAGCTGGCAATATCTACAACTTTACCGTTAACGGTGATATGACCGTGGTTAACTAGCTGTCGGGCTGCGGGGATAGTGGGAGCCATACCCAGACGGAACACGGTGTTATCTAAACGCATTTCTAGGTATTGCAGTAAGACTTGACCGGTGGAACCGGAGGCGCGGCGCGCTTTGCGGACATAACGCAACAGTTGTCGTTCGGACAAACCATAGTTAAACCGCAGTTTTTGCTTTTCTTCTAAACGGACTGCATATTCTGAACGTTTGCGGCGAGCTTGACCGTGCTGACCAGGGGGATAAGCACGTCGGGCTGTTTTCCGGGTTAGTCCGGGAAGATCCCCTAAACGACGTGCAACCCGAAGCCGGGGTCCTCGATATCGAGACATCTAAGTTCCTCTCAACATAAAAATTTCACCAACCTTCTATTATAAGTTCTTAAAACCAAAAAGGGCAAGTGACAGAAGCGATCGCTTTCCAAAACGGGCAGTGGTATGATGAGCGAAAATTTGATTAGCTATATTTAGGCAAATGTTGAATTCCCAAAAATTGGCTTGGGGTCTTCCCCTGACAGTAGTTAGCCTGGTATGGGCTATGATTCCGGTAAAATCGGCGGCTCAGGGTTTCCCGTCTTATCGATTGGTGACAGAGGCTGATTATGCTAGATGTGTGCAACAATTGCAGGATGCTGGGGTGTCTCCTCGGGCTACAGCGACCGCTTGTGGTATGGCGATTAGA
Organism: Limnospira sp.; assembly: GCF_051859755.1. Classification (NCBI taxonomy): domain Bacteria; kingdom Bacillati; phylum Cyanobacteriota; class Cyanophyceae; order Oscillatoriales; family Sirenicapillariaceae; genus Limnospira; species Limnospira sp. Next base: position 18,884 of record NZ_JBIMLI010000098.1, on the reverse strand, counting down.
CCTACAAATATTGGTGAGTGCGTGACTCTTATTACTCGTGATACTGGTATCGCTGGGGATGAGGCGGTTTTGGGATGTATGAATGTCCGCCGCCCGCAGGAGTTGGCTAATTGTGTGGTTAATATTACTAGGAGCAATAGTGAGGCTAATCCTTTAACTGTATTGGAAGGTTGCGGTCGCTCTCTTCTACCAGAGCGTTATGCTTCTTGTGTGGTGGGAATGGGTCGCGGTAGTACGGAATTTGCTGTCAATGACTTACTTAGGGTTTGTCTAAATCCCCCAGAACAGTTTACTGATAGGTTATAGGATGGGCTGGGGATGGTGGCTGCGCGCTATGGGCTAATTCTATGGCTAAGGCGATCGCAGCTTGAAAGCTGGAAGGATCAGCAATACCTTGACCGACGATATCAAAGGCGGTTCCGTGGTCGGGGGAGGTGCGGATAAAGGGTAAACCAATGGTGGTATTAACGGCGCGATCGAATGCCATTAGCTTAACGGGGATTAACCCTTGATCATGGTACAGGGCGAGGTAAGCATCATGGGCGGCGGCTGTGTTTTGGCCATACCAGGCTTGACCGGGTTTAACCCATAATGTATCGGGGGGGATAGGTCCGTCTAGTTGAATTTGGGGATAGCGATCGCGTTTTTGTTGTATCCAGGGAATTAGCCAATCTTTTTCTTCGATTCCCAACTGACCGTTTTCGCCGCTGTGGGGATTAAGTCCAGAAACGGCTATTTTGGGGGTTTTAATACCAAAGTCCTGGTTGAGGGAGAGTATAAGTAAATCTAGTTTCTGGTCTAGGAGTTGAGGGGTCAAGGTTTGAGGGACTTGTGATAGGGGAATATGGGTGGTGGCGAGTAAGGTGCGTAAAGTCCAGTTACTATGGGGCGATCGGGCTACAAATAGCATTCCGTAGCGGTTAACTTGGGAACGCACCGCCAAAAGTTCCGTTTGTCCTGGGTAGTCATGTCCGGCGGCTTTCCAGTGGTTTTTGGCAATAGGTCCGGTAACAATTCCCTGAAATTGCCCTTTGAGGGTGGAGGCGATCGCTGTTTCCAAATAAGCAAAACTCGCCGCCCCACTGCTGGCATTTCCGACCCCAAATTTAATCGAGGATGGGGAGGGTCCGTCATTAATATCTAAAATATTGAGATGATCGGGATTAGCGATCGCTGGAGTAGTTTTCCTGAGTTGTTGATAGGTATTTTCCAACACCCAACGGGTACCCACCACAGTTATCTCGCAGTTTTCCGTCCAAGTGGAATTAGCCAAAGCCTTCAAAACCACCTCCGGCCCTATTCCGGCTGGATCTCCCAAAGTAATCGCCAAACGTCTTAACATTTATACCCTCAACTTAACATAATTTTATTATTGAGGTTCAGTCTCTCATAAACTGCGATCGTTTTACCAAATCTTCACAATCAGGATGTTAAATTTTACAATAGCCTCTATTTCCATTTAAGTCAACAGCTTATACTCAACAGTGTGTTAATTTTCAGGCTCATTCCCGACTCGACAGATTCAAATTGTATCAACCCAAAGTCCCTTAGAATACTAGCTATGAAAGTTGGAATCCTAGCAGGTGGATTGGGAACCCGCCTCGCCGAAGAAACAGAAAGTAAACCCAAGCCCATGGTAGAAATCGGAGGTCGTCCTATCCTCTGGCATATCATGATGCACTATGGCTACCATGGTTTCAAAGACTTTATTATTGCCCTAGGTTACAAATCAGAAGTCATTAAAAAATACATGGTAGATTACTGTTCTTTAAACAGTAATAAGCTCACCGTAAATCTAGGCACAGGCAAAGTTAACATTGATGGAGGCTACCGTCAGGATTGGATAGTTGAACTACTAGACACCGGGTTATATACCAACACTGGAGGGCGTATAAAGCAACTTGTTTCCCATGTAAATAATGAGACATTTATGTTAACCTGGGGGGATGGAGTCTCCGATATTCACCTCAAGAAACTATTAGAATTCCATCAAAGTCATGGCAAACTAGCCACCATGACAGTCGTGCGCCCCCCCGCGCGTTTTGGACTCCCCAAACTAGACGGAAATCAAGTAGTTGAATTTTCCGAAAAACCTCAAATCAGTGAAGGATGGATTAACGGTGCTTTCTTTGTACTAGAGCCCGGAATTTATGACTACATTACTGGGGATGATACGCAGTGGGAAAAAGAACCGCTAGAAAACCTAGCCAAAGATGGTCAATTAATGGCTTATCAATATGACGGTTTTTGGCAGTGCATGGATACTCTGCGAGATAAACGTCGGTTAGAAGCACTGTGGGAAACCAATCAAGCACCTTGGAAAACTTGGAGAGAAGAAGATGAAATTATTACTGACGGGACACAAGGGTTACATCGGGACAATATTAGTCCCAATGCTGTTAGCAAAAAAGCATGAAGTTATTGGACTAGACAGCGAAATATTCAAACAGTGTACATTTGGGGAAGGGATTACAGAAATTCCCGAAATATGTAAGGATATTCGCGACATTGAAGCCTCAGACGTTGAGGGTTTCGATGCAATTTTGCACCTAGCGGGACTGTCAAACGACCCCCTAGGAAATCTAAATCCTGACTTAACTTACGAAATCAATCATCAGGCTTCTGTCAAGTTAGCAAAACTAGCCAAAGAAGCCGGAGTAAGTCGCTATATCTTCTCATCATCTTGTAGTAACTATGGCGCAGGAGGAGACGACTGGCTAACAGAGGAATCACCTTTTAATCCAGTCACCCCCTATGGTATTTCCAAGGTAATGGTTGAACAAGATGTTAGCAAACTAGCAGACGACAACTTTAGTCCTACTTTTCTGCGTAATGCTACAGCATATGGTGTTTCTCCCCGTTTGCGGTTTGACTTAGTATTAAACAACCTAGTGGCTTGGGCTTTCACTACCGGGCGGGTTTATATCAAGAGCGATGGTACTCCCTGGCGACCAATTGTTCATATTGAGGATATTTGTCGCGCCTTCATTGCTACCTTACACGCCCCGCGAGAAGTAGTGCATAATCAAGCCTTTAATGTCGGTCGTAATGAGGATAACTACCGCATCCGCGACCTAGCCAATATGGTCGAAGAAATTGTGCCTAATTGCATCATTGAATATGCAGAAGATGGGGGGCCAGATAAGCGTTGTTATCGGGTAAATTGTAGCAAGATTTTAGAAGCCTTACCAGAATTTCAACCAGAATGGAATGCCCGTCGTGGTGCATCAGAACTCTACGCAGCTTATCAAAAAATTGGACTGACTCTCGAAGAGTTTGAGGGTGAACGCTACAAACGTATTGCTCACATTCAGAAACTCATTGGAGAAGGAAGTTTAGATAATAGCTTGCGTTGGAAAAGCCCGGTAAATGTCTTAGCCAAGGCTTAAATCATCTGCTGACTATCAAAAAATGGTATCAGAAACCAGTTAGTTAATAGTAGTTAAAAGTATGTTAAGCTAGTCAATCTTTTTAACTTAATTACTGCCTAAAAACTCTCAAATGGCTATAGGTTTCTGATTACCTAATTCAGTCCGTGTCAAAATATTCTGATCCTGTAGCAATCAAACATCTGTAAAATATGCCTAATTCCATACCAGTCTGTCGTTCTTGTGGTTCGGAAAACCTAGAACTAATTATTTCCTTTGGCTATACTCCCCTAGCTGATGGATTAATCACCCGCGAGAATATTGATAAACCCGAATACACAGCCCTTCTGGATTTAGTATTTTGTCCAGACTGTGGACTGGTTCAGATAACGGTTAGTGTTCCCCCGGAAATTCTGTTTGGTCGAGATTATCCTTATTTTTCGTCGGTTTCTCCTTCCTTACTGAAGCATTTTGGTGATAGCGCCCAAAACATTATTAAATCCAGAAAATTAGATAGCAATAGTCTGGTAATTGAGGCGGCGAGTAATGATGGATATATGCTGAAAAACTTTCTGGAACAAGGGATTCCGGTTTTAGGGATTGACCCCGCGACGGGTCCGGTAGAAAAAGCCAGAGAATCAGGAGTTACCACAATTCATGATTTTTTCACTAAAGATTTAGCTGAAAAATTACATTCTGAGGGCAAAAAAGCGGATGTATTTTTAGCCAATAATGTTTTGGCTCATGTGCCGGATTTAAATGGCTTTGTGGAAGGTATTTATACGCTATTAAAGCCGGATGGTGTAGCAGTAATTGAAGCTCCGTATGTCGTTGATTTAGTAGATCATTGTGAATTTGATACTATCTATCACCAACACTTGTGCTATTTTTCAGTAACCGCCCTTGATAGGCTATTCCGCCGCCATTTTCTGTATTTAAATGATATTCAGCGGACGGCTATTCATGGGGGTTCTTTGCGGTTGTTTGTGGAACCCAAAGAGGCGGTTAAAGATTCGGTGATATCTCTGCTTCAACAGGAAAGGGAATTAAAGGTAGACCGTATGGACTATTATAGAGATTTTGTCGATCGCATAGAAGTTATTAAGGATAATTTACTGAATATTCTGTGGGACTTAAAGCGACAGGATAAAAGGGTAGTAGGTTACGGTGCGGCGGCGAAAGCGACGACATTGTTAAGCTATTTTGGTATTGATAAAACGCTGTTAGATTATGTGGCGGACTTAAACCCCTTTAAACACGGACGTTTTATGAGTATCAATCATTTACCGATTGTACCACCTTCGAGATTAGTAGAAGACCAGCCAGATTATGTTTTGATTTTGGCGTGGAATTTTGCGGAAGAAATTATCAAGCAGCAACAGGCTTACCGAGACCGGGGTGGTAAGTTTATCATTCCCATACCTGAGCCCAAAATTGTAGATTGATTATCCCCAAATCGTCAGTTAAATAGCGCCCATATTGTTGTTTATCGGTCAAATAATTAGGAGATAAATATGAGTAGTCAATCGGTCGCTAAGGTAGCGAATACTGAACCGGAGTTGAAGTTAGTTGAGCATACTTGTCCGAACTGCGGTCATCAAGAAATGTGGGTTTTCTATGAGGTGCGGGATGTGCCTGTTCATAGTTGTTTAATGATGCCAACCCGACAGGAAGCCTTAGATTTTCCGCGCGGGGATGTGGTGTTAGGATACTGTGAAAATTGCGGTTTTATTACCAATACGGCATTTGATTCTAAATGGTCAGCCTACGCCCCGAATTATGAAGACCAGCAAAGTTTTTCCCCGACATTTAATCAGTTTGCTCTGGATTTAGCGAATCGGCTGATTGACAAGTATAATCTCCGTGATAAAGATGTAGTTGAAATCGGCTGTAGCAAGGGTGATTTTTTGGTGCTAATGTGCGAGTTAGGGAATAACCGAGGGGTAGGTATTGACCCTTCGGCGGTGGTGGGACGAGTCCAAAGCCCAGCCACGGAACGCATTAGGTTTATTCAAGACTATTATTCAGAGCGCTACACTGAATATGTAGGGGATTTTATCTGCTGTCGCCATACTTTAGAACATATCTACCCAACGGCTGAATTTGTGGGGACGGTGCGGCGCTCTATTGGGAATCGCCCAACTTCTGTGTTTTTGGAAATTCCTGATATGGGTCGAGTTCTCAAGGATTTGGCTTTTGAGGATATCTACTATGAGCATTGTTCTTATTTTACACCAGGAACTTTGGCTCGTTTATTCCGCGCTTCTGGGTTTGAGGTGACGGATGTATATTTAGCATATAGTGACCAATATCTGTTAATTGAGGCGGAACCTGTCTCGGATTTGTCTGGGAAAATTCATCCTTTTGAGGAAAGTCCCGACCAAGTTAAACAGGATATGAGACATTTTGCTACTCATGTGCAAGGTAAAATCAACCATTGGAAAGAACATCTACAAATCGCTCAGGCAGAAGGAAAGCGGGTTGTAGTTTGGGGTTCTGGCTCTAAATGTGTGGCGTTTCTAACGACTTTGAAAACTGAGAATCAGGTGCAGTATATTGTGGATATTAATCCTCACCGACACGGACAGTTTATTCCGGGTGTTGGTCATGAAATTATGTCGCCGGAATTTTTGAAGGAATATCAGCCGGATGAGATTATTGTGATGAACCCGATTTACTGTGCAGAAATCCAGAAAATGCTGGATGATATGGGGGTATCAACAAAACTGATTCCTTTGAGTTAATGGGGGTGGTGACCGGGTCTGGGTGGCGCTGATAGCTATTTTTGGTGCGATCGCTACCGGTTCACCCTAAAATAGATAGGACAATTGTTAGACTTGTACAGGAGATCCCAAATTTATGGCTGGTGAAATTTTCAATGCGGCGTTTCTGTCCTTTGTTCTGATTCTGGTGGGATTAGGTGGCGGGTTCCTCCTCCTAAAAATCCAAGGTGGGGAATAGTCACCAGAGGCGGAACCCCACTAAGTAAATCAGGAAGGAGTTATCCGTTGCTGATTGGTATTGGCGCTAATGGTAGTTATAGCCATTGGCGCTAGTCCTGTTTGATAATTGATAATTGACCATAAAGGCATAAGTAGGGTGTGTCCCACCCGGCAAATGGTAATCAATAGGGGATAATTGACCGCTGGCGCAGTCCCACTGGGGACTCTAATCTGAGCAAATTATGAAGTTTTGTAAAAAAATGAGATAATCTTTGATAGTATTTTAAGTAAAGTTTAAGCCCCATATTGGTTATTCATGACATTATTAATTGTTGGTGCCACAGGTACTCTAGGTAGACAGATAGCCCGCCGAGCATTAGATGAAGGCTACCAGGTCCGCTGTTTAGCGCGTAGTTACAAAAAAGCTGCTTTCCTAAAAGAGTGGGGTGCAGAACTGGTTCCGGGGAACCTATGTGATCCAGAAACCTTAAAACCGGCGCTAGAGGGGGTAAAGGTGGTAATTGATGCGGCGACGGCGCGCCCGACGGATTCGCTGAGTATTAAAGATGTAGACTGGAAAGGGAAAGTGGCCCTGATTCAGGCGGCTAAAGCGGCAGGAGTAGAGAGATTTGTGTTTTTTTCGTTCCTGGATGCGGAAAAATATACGCAAGTGCCATTATTAGAGATTAAACGCTGTACAGAAAAGTTTTTAGCTGAATCTGGCCTTAAATATACAATTCTGAGACCCTGTGGCTTTCTGCAAGGCTTAATTGGTCAATTTGCGATCCCGATTTTAGATGGTCAGTCTGTATGGGTTCCGGGGGTAAGTTCTCCGATCGCCTATATGGATACTCAGGATATCGCTAAAATCACGATCCGGGCGTTATCAGTTCCGGAAGCGGAAAATAAAACGTTTCCGGTGGTGGGTTCGAGAGCTTGGACAGCGGATGAAATTATCCGCTTGTGCGAAAGACTGTCAGGGAAACAAGCCAGAGTCACGCGCACACCTAACAGCATTGTCCGTATTGTCCGCAAAGTTACTCGATTTTTCCAGTGGAGTCTGAACATTTCGGATCGTCTGGCGTTTGTGGAAGTTCTAGCGACGGGTCAACCTCTGAAAGCGTCAATGGATGAGACTTATCAGATACTAGGTATCAACCCAGAAGAAAATACCACCCTGGAAAGTTACCTGCAAGAATACTTTGGTCGGATCATGAAAAAACTGAAAGAGCTGGAATATGAACGAGAAAAACAGAAAAAACGTAAACAAAAGCGCAGCCCGTTCAAATCGTAAGAAGATTTGGCTGTAGGCTTTTGTTGTAGTAGGCTAATGGAATCGGTCAGTTATTTGGCTGATTGTGGTAAAATGGGGCGCTAAGTAAATTAGCCCCAATGATTGTTGCTCAACCATTATTAAGTTTATCCCCGTGCCAAAAGTAGGGATTCTTTATAACGATGCTAAGGCTGCTGCTTGTCGCAGTGCCATTGAATTAAAGGACAAGTTAACCAACCTGGGTTGGGATGTTTTTGTGGCGACAGGAATGGGGGGGATTTTGGGTTATTCTAATCCCGATCGCCCTCTGTGTCATACTGCGATCGAGGGGTTAGCGCCGCCAGAGTTCGATCGCGATATGAGTCTTGCTATTGTCCTGGGGGGAGATGGTACTGTTCTTTCTGCGTCCCGACAATTAGCGCCCCAGGGTATCCCCATGTTAGCGGTAAATACAGGCCACATGGGATTTCTGACGGAAACTTATCTAAATCAGTTCCCCCAAGCCTTAGAAGCGGTTTTGGCTGGGGAATATTTGGTCGAAGAACGGACAATGCTATTGGTGCGGGTCTTCAACCAGGAAAGTTTGCTCTGGGAGGCTCTCTGTTTAAATGAAATGGTGCTACACCGGGAACCGATGACCTGTATGTGCCATTTTGAAATAGAAATCGGTCGCCATGCTCCGGTTGATATTGCTGCTGATGGGGTGATTATTTCCACCCCGACTGGCTCTACGGCTTATTGTCTGTCGGCGGGGGGAGCAGTAGTTACGCCAGGGGTGGGAGTTCTGCAATTGTTGCCAATTTGTCCCCATTCTCTGGCTTCGCGGGCTTTGGTTTATGCAGACCGGGAAGTGGTGAGTATTTACCCGGCTAGTCCTAATCAATTGGTGATGGTGGTTGATGGCAATGGCGGATGTTATGTTCTACCAGAATATCACGTCCGAGTTGAGCGATCGCCTTTTCCGGCTCGTTTTATTCGTCTGAAACCACCGGAATTTTTCCAAATTTTGCGAGAAAAACTAGGCTGGGGACTCCCTCATATTGCCAAACCTACTTCTGTGGAACTACCTTGAGGCAACTGAGTCGAATTAAATTAATTTTACACGGTAAACTGTTCCCCTATGAATGCGATCGCCCTAGATTCCCGTGCTTCCATATTGATTATTGAAAGTGATCAACTGTTGGCTGAAAATATCAGTGTAGACTTGCAGGAGTCCGGTTACTTTCCGGTAGTCGCTCACAATACCGCCATCGGTTTACATCAGGTAACGGAACTGCAACCAGCTTTGATTGTCATAGATAGGATGCTGGGGGGAGAGTCGGGATTGTCTCTGTGTCGCCATCTCCGGGAAATGGGCTGCACTGCGCCTATATTAATCTTTATGGCTCGTGATACCGTTGATGACCGGGTGGCTTGTTTGGAATCAGGCGCTGATGATTATTTTCTCAAACCCTATCGCTGTGAAGAGTTCCTCGATTTGGTGAAGCTATATCTCAAATCGGAAGATAATCACTCCGATATGTTGCGGTTTGCGGATTTGGTCTTAGATTTGGCGACCAGACGCGCTATTCGTAACCATAGGGCGATCGATTTAACCATGAAGGAATTTGATTTGCTCAAATATTTAATGGAACATCCTCGGGAAGTTTTGACTCGTGAACAGATCCTGGAAAATGTCTGGGGATATGATTTTTTGGGGGAGTCTAATGTGATTGAGGTTTATATTCGCTATTTGCGACTAAAAATTGAGGAGGAAGGGGAAAAACGATTGATTCAGACTGTCAGAGGTGTAGGATATGTTTTGCGAGAGGCTTAGGTTCAGTGGCGGTGCGTCCGGGGGGTGGCGCATGGATTGGCGGCGATTGGGATTAAGTTGTGTGACTATTACCTGGTTTTTGGTAGGCTGTGATACGCCAATGGTGTCTGTTCCTCCTAATCAGTTGGAACAGGATATGGTGCCAGTTTTTAGTCAGGGTCAGATGCTACCGATTACCGCTAAAGCTATGATTGGCGATCGCGAAATTCAGCTCGAAGTGGCGAGAACTCCTGAACAACAGACTTTGGGGTTGATGTTTCGGACTTTCCTCCCCGACAATCGCGGTATGTTATTTGTCTTCGCGCGCCCTGAGTTTGCACAGTTTTGGATGAAAAACTGTAAGATTCCTTTGGATATGATTTTTATGCGTGATGGGGTGGTTCGTTATATTCAGGTTAATGCTCTCCCCTGCGAGGCTGAACCTTGTCCGACCTATGGACCTACTAATGTGATGGTGGACAAGGTGATTGAGTTGCGAGGGGGACTAACTGAGGAATTGGGGCTACAATTGGGCGATCGCATCTCCGTTCGCTTTCTCAAATCTCCATAAAATAGTCTTTAGCCACTCCTATTGTAAAACTTTGTAAATTATGCTTGCCTAGTCCCAAAATGGTGCTATATTACCAGTATAGGGACACAAAACGAAGTTAATTCTTTGAGTAACCCAGTTTCGGACTTAGAGCCTGTGTCCGCCTGCTTGAGTCCACTTGCAGCGTCTGAACAGTGTGTTCGAGCTATAACTTGTTGGCATCGTCAAAGGGGTAAACTCCCGGCCTGGAGGCTCTCGTAAGTTGAGTTTGTTTGGGATCGGTGCTATAAACGGAGCCTGTATCGGCTTGATTTCTAAGGTGAGTTCCCTGAGTCAGGGTTGTTGCAAGTTTTGTTAACCAAATTTAGATCCTATCATTTTTCTGAGTAACTTATCCAACGTCTGCTTGAGTCAACTGAGTTTACTCAGTCGGTTTAGAGCCTAGTAGCCTTCTACTAGGCTTTAAGTAGTTTAGGGGTAATGCGATCGCCACATCTGGGAAAGTTTGACGAAATCAACCGAAAAAGATTAAAATTTAAGCTCTCGTATCTTCAGCCTCATATTGTCAAAACATTAATTGAATTGAGGGAACAATCATGCCTAAAGGTTCTTTTGCGACAATGCACGCAGAGACAGGGGAGCCACAGATATCATTTTATTATGAAAGTGGTACAGTTGAAACCTTCAGTCTGCCAATTTCTGCCGCTGAATTAGCCCAAAAATTGCCCCAAATGTTATCACAAAGGTGGGTAACTTTCCATTTGATTGATCAAACCGTTTTGGTCTGTATGGCTAAGGTGACTAAGGTGGAAGTCAAGCCGCCACTTCCCCAAATTCGAGATCAAGCCAGTTTCGCCAATGCTCAGAGGATAACAGCCTTACAAAGGGGAGCCGTCGGTAAAATTGGGGTACAGTAGTAGTCTAAGTTAATTCGCAGGTGCATCTCACATTTTTAAAAAATTGTCATAATTAACCATGCCTTTAGTAAGTTTAATTCAAGCAAGTTCCTATGAACCATTAGCCTTACGCCATTCTTTAGAAGCCTTATTGGAACCTTGGGGAGGTGTGAGAAGATGGGTGAAGCCAGGCGATCGCGTTTTATTAAAGCCGAACTTATTAACAGGTTCTCGTCCGACCAAAGAATGTGTCACCCGTCCCGAATTAGTAGCCGAGGTGGCGAGGTTAGTTAAAGAAGTAGGTGGTCAGCCATTTTTAGGAGATAGTCCAGCCTTTGGGAGTGCTTTAGGGGTAGCCAAAGCCAACGGTTATTTACCCCTAATTAGGGAGTTAGACTTACCCGTGGTGGAATTTCACGGTCGCCAGTATTCAACCGCTACCCAAGAGTTTGAACGGTTGCGGTTAAGTCGGGAGGCTATGGAAGCCGACGTTGTGATTAACCTCCCCAAGGTGAAATCTCACACCCAGCTAACAATGACTCTGGGGGTGAAAAACCTGTTTGGTTGTGTTCCGGGGAAAATGAAGGCCTGGTGGCACATGGAAGCCGGAAAAGATGCCGATCGCTTTGGTAGAATGTTGGTAGAAACCGCTAGAGCGATCGCCCCAGAATTGACCGTTATTGATGGTATTATCGCCCATGAGGGAAATGGTCCGAGTAACGGGGAACCCCGCTTGTTGGGCTTGCTAGGAGCCTCTGAGGACGTTTTTGCACTCGATAGGGCAATGGTAGAAGTGTTAGGGGTACAATGGGATTTAGTCCCCACCCTAGTGGCGGCGAAAAGTCTAGGGTTGTGTGGGGAATTAGAGGCGATCGCCTTTCCGTTGTTGCACCCGGATGATTTACGGGTTGACGATTGGCGACTCCCCGACAAAATGACCCCCATAGATTTTGGCTTACCAAGGGTAATGAAATCGACTTTCCGCCATCTATATATTAAGCTAATCCGGGAGCGAAGACAAGCCCTATAGGTTTTGGTTTAGGGGTTTTCTGAGAATAGCTACCGATTGTCCCAAGTTACCTAGGCTTGTTTGCGATCGGCCATCATCCCAAGTAATTGTTGACAACAAGGGGATATGGGGTTTATCCCCATCATGGATAGCATCAATATTGAGTCCCAGATGTTGAGTCCAGGCACGAATTGCATCGCGATCTATGAATTGGTCAATATGTTTGTGGGGGTCTGGATTTTTAAGCATTTCCTCGAATACAGACCAGTGTGATGGAATTCTAAACTCCAGAAAACTGATGATAATACATCCTCCGGGTTTAAGCACTCGATTAGCTTCAGCTAAATATTTATAGCTATCCTCATGTCTTAAATGGGTAAGCACCGAAAAAAATACCACAAAGTCAGCCACTTGATCTGATGCTGGAATACTCAGACTCTTGACCTTCACAAACTGCCAATCATTCCGATTGCAAATTTTACGTGCATAGTCCAATAAATCCTGAACTAAATCGATACCTAAGTAGCGAATGTCAGGAATACCCGCCAAAGGACCAGCCAAACGCCCACTTCCACACCCTACATCAATCACCATTTGACCTGGTTTGAGTCCCTGTTGTCTAAGTAAACCTAGTTCCAGTTGACCTACAGCTAGAAAGTTTCCGCCAATAGCTTGCTCGTATGCTTTGTCACTAGCCAAAACATTCTTGAGTTTTTGGAGGTGTTTAGTATATGTGTCACTATATACATTATATTCAGTCATGACTAATTTCATCCTGTGATAATTGATGGAAAAATCTGCCTTATATTGTGAATATTCAAGGTGTCAACCTAAGTCAAAATCGATCCTCCCATCATTTTTTGATAGCGTCGGTTCCACTCCGCCGCCATAGCCGGCCAACGTTCGAGGGTGTAGTCTTTCTCGATGACTTTTTGTGCCGCTTCTCTGGCTAGTTCCAAAACCTCGCGATCTTCCACCAAACTAGCCAAAGCGAAGTCAGGTAAACCCGACTGACGAGTTCCCAAAACCTGACCGGGACCCCGTAACTGCATATCCATTTCAGCAATAAAAAAGCCATCCTGGGACTGTTCCAAAACCTGTAATCTTTGCTTCGCTTCCGGTGAGGAACTCCCCGACATTAACAAACAATAGGACTTGTGAGCGCCACGACCGACCCGACCCCGTAGTTGGTGCAATTGTGACAAGCCAAACCTTTCCGCATTTTCAATTAACATCACCGTAGCATTAGGAACATCAACCCCAACCTCCACCACAGTTGTCGATACTAAGATATTAGTTTCTCCCTCCCTAAATTTAGCGATCGCCGCTTCTTTTTCCTGGCTACTCATGCGACCATGCAATAAAGCGATCGCCAATTCCGGGAAAATCTTAGTTTGCAATTTTTGATGTTCTTCAACAGCCGATCGCACATCCAATTTTTCCGACTCTTCCACCAAAGGTAAAACCACATAAACCTGTCGTCCTTGTGCCACTTCTCGGCTAATCAAATCGTAGGCTTCCTGACGTTTACGACCAGATAACATAGTAGTTTGAATTGGCTGTCTTCCCGGCGGTAATTCATCCAACTGACTCACATCGAGATCTCCGTGTAAAGTGAGGGATAATGTGCGGGGAATAGGAGTTGCGGTCATGGTCAAAACATGGGGTGACTCACCTTTTTGTTGTAACTTAGCCCGTTGATGCACCCCAAAGCGATGCTGTTCATCAATCACCACCAACCCCAACTTATGAAAATTCACCTGGTCTTGAATTAACGCATGAGTTCCCACCAAAACCGGCAATTCTCCCGTTTGTAATTGAGCATGAATTTGGCGACGTTTAGCAGCCTTAGTCGAACCGGTCAACAACTCAACCGGAAGGTGCATTAAATTCAACCAACCCACCAATTTTTGATAATGTTGTTCCGCCAAAACCTCCGTCGGAGCCATCAAAGCCGTCTGATATCCTGCTTGAATTGCCGCCAACATTGCCACCACAGCCACCACAGTTTTACCCGCCCCAACATCTCCTTGAATTAAGCGGTTCATAGGTTCTTCCGAATTGAGATCCGTCAAGATTTCTCCAATCACTCGTTTTTGAGCCTTGGTTAATTCAAAAGGCAAGATTTTATAAAACTGTTGGATGAGTTCACCTTGGGGGAGGAGAGCCGCGCTTTTTTCGTTGGTTTTAGAAACTTGTCGCCGCTGCAATAAGCCGATTTGCAAATAGAAAAATTCATCAAATACTAAGCGTCGTCTAGCCGAGGCTAACCAGTCGCGGTTGGGGGGGAAGTGAATATTAGTGATAGCATCCGAGATTTCAATTAACTGATATTTTTCCCGCAATTTGGGAGGTAATGATTCCGGGAGTTTATTAGCTGCTGGTAATGCCGCCAAAACCGCCTTCCTGAGCAAATCCGCCCCAATGCCATCCGACAACGGATAAACCGGTAAAACCCGCCCAATTTTCATCGAAGCCGCACGACTATCAACCCGGTCTAAGACTTCCAATTCCGGGTTATCTAGGGTAATGCCATATTTATTTTTTTTCACCAACCCAGAAGCCGCGATAATGGCTCCCGGAGGATAGTTATATTTTTGTTTATGTTGCCAGCCTTTATTGCTATAGCGATTTCCGGCAAAAAAACGACTAATTTTGAGTTGTCCGGTTGCGTCTTTCACCATTAATTCTAAAATAGTGAGTTGGCGATTTTTGGGGCTACTAAAACAATTACACCGCTTCACCTGTGCGACAATGGTAACAGTTTCCCCAGGTGCTAATTCTTTGATGGGGACTTGGCGCGCGTAATCAATATGGTCGCGGGGATAATAATAGAGTAAATCATAAATGGTATAAATTCCCAGCCTGGCTAAAAGGTCGCTATTTCTAGGCCCGACCAGTTCTTTTAAACCCTGGTCTAATTGGGGAGATTTTGGCGGGGTAACTTCCTGGGTAATGCTGCGACTGCGAGGGGGAGGGGATGGCTCTGGGGGCTGATTTGGGGCGAGTTTTTTCTGAGCTTCTAACAGACGCTCGGCTTGGAGTAAAAAGTTGCGAGTTTCGGCTATCAAATGCTGTCTATCTTCCGTGATAAGTTGGGAATATATAGCAAAATCTCCCACCAATTTCCGCCCCAAATCATGAGCTTCTAGGGGGATAATTTCGATGAGTTTATCAATGCTGATTTGTAAAAATTCATGAAATCTATACTCTTTGCCCTGAATGTTATTAAACCCACGTTCTGCTTCTACAGAGAGGGCTTTTTGGAGACGAGACCAATCGGGTTCATAGATTGCCATAGGTGATGAATTTTAACTGATTTGGATTGCCAACTTGGTTGATATTATAAGGGTTTATTGGTGCATTAATCAAGCTCAAATACTTGACAAATTCAGAAATTGCAGATATCATGAAACCATGGGCTATGGTGGCTAGTTATGACCATAGTAGATGAGTATTTAATCAATATAGCATATTTGCGCTAGGTCTGATAAACCCTTCCCAGAAAGGGGGTTTATATGACTATCTCTGGTGAGGTCGGACAAACTCTGCCAGAAAGCGGGTTTCTTTCCCCCCAACTCCCAGAAACCGGGTTTGTTTCCCCCCAACCTCCCAGAAACCGGGTTTCTATGACTATCTCTGGTGAAGTCCGATCAACTAGGGTTTTTCTGAGGGTGAATTAGTGGATTAATTTAGATTAACTACTTGACAAACCCAGAAATCTGAGATATTATGGTGGTGATGGGTTATGATAGCCCATCTTGACTCTAGCCTAGCTAGGTAGGTCAAGGTAGGCAATCAAAGGCGATCGCATTTACTGCTCCCTACTCATCGAACCAACTAGAACGCCAAGCCGCCTCAGCCTGTAGGACAGCCCTTTCCCGCAATTTCTTCTGATAGTTGCGTCCCAACTGGTTGAGGCGTTTAGCCACCTGGCGGATTTTTTGTCGTCCAGCCATCACCCTAGGGTCAGAAAACTCGATTTCCGATATCCGCAGATGAACGGTAATCAGTTGAGTGACGCGGGAGGTCTGTTCCTCATTTTCATCTTCCGTCTCCACCATGAGAGTCAACAAATTGGGGGTATTACCCGCCGTAGCTTCCAGGGGAGGTTCAGTTTTAGAAGCGGCTTCGATGAGGGCTACAGGCAACTCTGGGGGCATTATAGCATATTCCTGCAACAGCAAGTTAATCTCATGGGAGAGGCGATGCAGAATTTTAGTAGTGGCTTCGTCAATGTTTTCTTGCCAACGCAGAAGATGGTAGGGCGTAATTAGTAGGGGTTTGGGACTAGATGGAGAAACGGATTTAAGAGGAGAAATTGAGGGGCGAAAATCTTGATTTTCTTGGCTTTCCGTCTCTGGGGATGGTTCTGAATCCTCGGATTTTTGGGGGTCATTCTCATCTGGTTTTTGCTGAGAAATCGGCGCACGGACTAGATTAAATAACCGATTTTGCGATCGCGAAACCTGATGGCGAATTTGTGATTGTAGTTCTTGCCGTCGCGAGAAAGACAGCTTTAAAAAGGCTTCTGGATAACCCTGAGTGCATAAATGATAAGTAGCCAGGATGAGTTGCTGTCGCAAGCCCTCACCCAAAACCTGTAGATAATCACTATAACATTGATGTAATTCTTGGGCAATATCAGCGATCGCATCTTCGAGGGCTGCGATCTCCTGTTCAATTTGTTTAACAGATCCGGCCATAGTTATAATAGGGGGAACATTAGAGCAACACTAAACAAAAAACCCCGATCCATTCTGATTATGCCATCAGATCGGGGTTAATTTCACCAAAACTTAGAAATTGAGAGTAGATAGGTTATGCCTTCCCACCAGTTTGGGCAGCCACTTCATCAGCAAAATTAGTCTCTTCTTTTTCCAGACCTTCACCCAAGACAAATCTGGCAAACCGACGGACCTTAATATTTTCGCCCAAAGTAGAGATAGTCTGCTTAATGAGTTCCTCAACCGAAATATTCTGGTCACGGATATAGGGTTGGTCTACCAGAGACAACTCTTTGAGTCGTTTATCAATACGACCCTGGACAATTTTCTCTTTAATGTTGTCAGGCTTGTTACCGAGATCATCACGTTTCATCTCGATTTCCTTTTCCTTAGCCACCATAGCAGCGGGGATATCATCCACCGAGACATATTCAACATTAGGACAAGCCGCAATTTGCATGGCGATATTACGCACCAACTCTTGGAACTCTTCCCGACGAGCGACAAAATCGGTTTCGCAGTTAACCTCGACCAGAACACCAACCCGACCCCCGGTGTGAATGTAGCTACCCACTATCCCTTCAGTCGCCGCACGCCCAGATTTTTTGTCAGCGGAAGCAATACCCTTTTGTCGCAGCCATTCAGCCGCTTTAGTCATATCGCCATCATTTTCCTTGAGGGCTTTTTTGCAGTCCATCATACCCGCGCCAGTTTTATCGCGCAGTTCCTTAACCATCTTTGCAGAGATTTCAGCCATGTTTAATCCTTTAATTGCTTAGTTAAATTGCCAGTAACCAACACTTGTTAGGAAAGTTTAACAAATGTTTCACCAAATACCGAAACCTGGCTCGGTAGAAGTCTGGGAAGCCATAGCGCCCCCCAGACCGTCTACTATAGTTGTATTGACCTAATCATCAGAGTCATCATCAGAGTCATCATCAGACTCATAATCATCACCGAATTCCTCGTCATCGTAATCGGTATCCGCGTCGTCGTAATCATCATCAGCGCCAACAGCAGATACCCCGTGACAGCCTTCATAAATACCATCAGCCAATTTACCAACAATCAGCTTAATGGCACGAATCGCATCATCATTAGCGGGAATATGGATATCAGCCAGGTCAGGATCACAGTTAGTATCTAACAGAGCAATAATGGGAATCCCCAATTTCCGGCATTCCATGACGGCATTATATTCCCGGCGTTGGTCTACCATAATCACGGCATCGGGGACTCGGCGCATTCCTTTCAGACCGCCCAAATATTTCTGTAGCTTACCCATTTCGCGACGCAAAACCGCCGCCTCTTTTTTGGGGAGATAGTCTAACTGACCGCTATTTTCTCGCGCTTCCAACTCTTTGAGACGGTCTACGCGAGTTTTAATTGTCACCCAGTTGGTCAGCATACCCCCCAACCATCGTTGGTTGACATAATAACCACCACAGCGAGCAGCTTCCTGGGCGATAATACCAGCAGCCTGTCGTTTAGTTCCCACAAACAGGAATTTTTTGCCTTGTTCAGAAGCGCTTCTGACATAATCATAGGCATCATCCATCAATTGAGCGGTTTGTACGAGGTCAATGATGTGAACACCGTTGCGTTCTGTGAAAATGTAGGGAGCCATTCTAGGGTTCCAGCGTCGGGTCTGATGCCCAAAGTGAACCCCAGACTCTAGCATATCTGCGAGACTGATAACTGGCATGATTAATTTTTCTCCTTTTCGGGTTAATCCTCCACCCAAGCGCCGATCTGTAGGGAGATTTCCCACAGACACCCGAACTCTTGGATGTGCGAGTTGAGACAACTTGACGATTATAGCAAATACTGCACCACTGACGATCGCCTCTGTCACAGAAATAGAGATTTTTTCAGGAGAGGGGATAGATTAACAGCGATCGCATTGTGTGCTTTAATAGACAAAAATCATTGGAACTTTGAAAATATGGCTAATAAATCTGGTGGATTTCCCTATCCCTTCCGTACTTTCTGGGCGATCGTCCTGTTAGGAATTAACCTGGTGGTGGCTGGCTACTACTTCCATATCATTCAGTAGTCTTGGCTGATTGCCCTTAAAAGTCTATGCTGCCGATCCATTATAGGGGTTCTCCCCTACCAATGGCTGCAGCATTTTGATGCTTTAACAATAGGTGCTTATAGGTTATGATACTTATAGATTCCTAGGTCCTGCTTTTGAGAGCTTAATTTAATCGCAGATTAGTTGAACCAATTAGGGCGATGCGCTACAATACCAAGTATGGGTGCGAGACGTTTAGGAGTGAAATAGGGATGCAATGCCCGAAATAGCCTCCTAGTGGGACTTC
>NZ_JBIMLI010000097.1:0-20059 GCF_051859755.1 Limnospira sp. | reverse complement strand
CCCGATAATTAATGTGGTGCGTCAGAACCATAAAATTGGCTGTTGACCCGATAGGTTATCCCTGTGACGCACCCTACTTCCTTAGAAACCCGCCCCACCCCCGATAATTAATGTGGTGCGTCAGAACCATAAAATTGGCTGTTGACCCGATAGGTTATCCCTGTGACGCACCCTACTTCCTTAGAAACCCGCCCCACCCCCGATAATTAATGTGGTGCGTCAGAACCATAAAATTGGCTGTTGACCCGATAGGTTATCCCTGTGACGCACCCTACGAGGGTGATAATTATTAATTATTAATTATTAATTATTAATTATTAATTGGAATTGTCCAAAATCTCGATCGTTCCCCGGTAGCCGTCTACCCGGACCCGTTGACCGGTCTTGAGGCGGGACATGGCTTGGGAGACATTCATCACCGCCGGAATGCCATATTCGCGGGCGACGATCGCCCCATGGGATAACTGACCCCCCACCTCAGAAATAATCGCCGCCGCCCCCATGAGTAAAGGAGCCCAACCCGCATCAGTATAGGGGACTACCACAATGGGCTTTTCGATGCCATTTTCCAAGCCTTCCGCCAAATTCCGACAAACCTGTACATAGCCTTCCACGGAGCCGACACTGGCGGGAATTCCCTGTAAAGCGCCTTCGAGGGGTTCTGGTTTAGGTTCGGGTAGCAAATTCCCATAAACTACGGGAGGGACGGTGCGATCGCGATCGCATTCATACTGTTGTCGCCGCCGTTTGACCACTTCCCGCCATTGCGGATCAATTCCCGACTCTATCCAACTGCGAATTTCGGATAATTTCAAAAAGAAAATATCCCCCGGTTGCGTGAGAATTTCCGACTCTAAGGCGACGGCTTCAATTGCCAAAAAAGTCCAGCGCAAATGAGCCAATAATTTACCATAAACCTCGGCAATTTCACCCTTAATTACAGCTCGTTTATAACACCGATTGAGCCGCCATTTTTGCCAGACACTAAATCCGCCTACATTGCGATTAGTGCCGCTGGCGGGATTTTCCGCCATAGTGAATAACATCTGCCGAAATGTCTGGGGTTGTTCCCACCAAGTCGCGACGGAAATATCGGTTCCCACTTCACTTAAATATCCATACTCGCGCAACCATTGTTTAAACTGTTGTTGCAACTCAGGATTTTGAGAAAACTGGTCTGCTAATACCTGTAAATTTTCCCCTTCCGGGAGGTGATCGGCAATTTTCTGCAACTCTCGCATGGAAGCGACTTCGGGGGAATTAGCCACGGGTAGCCATTCCTCTGGGACTTGAAAAAGCGATCGCCGAATTGCCAAGCCAATGGGTCCCAAAATATTGTAATAAGTTGCTAATTTCAGGATTTCTTGAATCCGGTCAACCCGTTGGATCAACTGTGGTAAAGATAGGGAACTTGGTAGGCGAGTTTCATAATAACTATCAGCTTCTAATCGTTGTAAACCCGGATCGAAAATCTTGTCGCGATCGCGTTCAAATTCATGGACTAGCGCCAACTCTCTCTGTACCAATAACCATAAACCTGGTACAGAAGCCAACATAGTTTTTAGGGGTGGTTTACCCATATTTTCCCCCCGCAACAGAAACTCTAAACCCTGTTCTGGTAATCCCATCATCCTAAAAATTTCCCCCAACAGGGTGGCATTAAAATAGGCGTGGGAACCCAAGAGGGTCGCGGTTTCTTGAAAGTCTAGTTGACTGGCTTTTTTCCCTAAAACCAGGCTAAAAATTTCCCCCCATACTCCACAGGTCAAAGGCCGATTAATTGACCAAGTGAGGGGAGGAATTACCCCCGGAATTACCTCGGCGGCAATTTTCCGAGTCCAAATAGGTCGCAGGTTGGTAATGGGTCGAGTTTGCAATATCCAAATCTGTTCGCCATCCCAAACCCATTCTATATCTTGGGGTAAACCATGATAAAAGGCTTCGATCGCCTGTGCTTCTGCTACTAAATCCCCTAGTAGCGATCGCGATAATAAACCATCATCTCCCAGTTTATTTAAACTCTCATAAGTAGCCGTTTCTGTGGCGGTGTCTATTTCTAAATGTACGGGGGTATTTTGCCCAGAAACTACGACATCTCCTTCCCCGGCTAAGGCTTCTATGACCACCTGGGAACCTCCATCTAAGGGATTCCGGGTAAACATGACCCCAGATATCTGGGCGCTAATATAGGGTTGAATTAAAACGGCAATTCCGGTGTCATATAAATTTCTTTGGTGGCGATAGGCTTTGGCTTCCGCACTCCAGTAAGAGTCTCTACAACGGGCGATCGCTGACCGCAATTGTGCCTCAGATGTAATCAGACCAACGGTGGTATATTGTCCGGCGGCGGAACTGCTATCTCCATCTTCTCCCAAGGCGGAAGAACGCACAATTAACGGATAATGATAAGTTGGTGTTGGCAGTTGAAAATAGTCGATTTCGTCTTGATGTTGAGATTGGCTATCTCGGGCAATTTCCTGATTGCCCATAGTTGGTAAAACCCAGCCGGAAGGAACTTTAAACCCGGCTTGTTTTAGTTGACTAAGCCGGGTGGCTTTTTCACCACAGCTATCAAGATCTAGGGGGTCATTTAAGGATAATAATTGCTGTTTCATAAACAAGCCAAAATCATCACCTTGGCGCAGGTTAATTATAATCAACACCAAAGCTAAAGCGATCGCTGCTAGGAGTTCTGCTAATGATAAATCACGATGATCCGGGAGACTATGCCAAGCAGACAACCAGAGGGGACTACTTAAACAGGCGAAACGCATAGCCCGCAGTCGGGCGCGGGTAGGTTGACTCGGCCAAATAGTCAGGGCTAACCGCCACAGTAATAGACCGCTAATCCCTGCGGAGATAGCCACTGGGGGAGAATAAACTAAAACCCCCCAAGTGGCATTAGTGACACCGCCGCCTTTGGCGATCAGATATCGACCGACTACCAGGAAAACTAGGGAAATTAGGGCTAAGGGTTCCCATTCACTAGGAAATAGCGATCGGGCGACAATTACTGGGATAATACCTCGGAGCGCTTCAGCTACAGCCGCGAAAATGCCCGCGACCCTCCCGGCTTGGGTAAAAGCTGCCGCAACCCCGACGTTACCGCTACCCTGCTTGGCTAAGTCAATGCGAGTTAACCCTTTGACAATCCAACTGGTTAGGGGAAGTCCCCCTAACACAAAGCTACCGACCATCATCAATAATCCAAAAACCCAAGGTGGCATTGGGAATTTTTCCTCTACAGCGCGCAATGTATGTATTGCAGTGTAACCCCAAATGGAAGTGAAAAACTCCTAGCCTGCTCTATCAGGTAGGATAATCGTTAATACATTGGTGAAGTGAAAGGAAATATCTATCATGGAAAATACCCTTTGGATTCCGGTAGCTGTGTTGGTTGTGGGTTTTATTGCTGCTGTGAGTATTGGCTCGATCGCTTGGTACAATTCTAAACGACCCCCCGGTTGGGAAGGTAAGGATCGCCCCGATTTTATCCCTAAAGTTGGTAAGGATGATCCTAAATCCTAACCCACCTATCCGGTGGTAGTTGACTGCCTAGGGCTTAGACAATAGGCCCTAGGCTGGGGTTAGTGACCATCAACCCACGATTAACCCCTTTTTCCCTTGGGAAATTGGTTGATTTGCGCTGAACCGTAGAAAATTAGGGACTCATTCTGAATCCGCATCCGATCAACCCGTAGTTGTGTACCTTCTAGGGCAAACTTATCGAGATCAAGTAAATTGTTGACGTGATCAATCATGGCTTTACCTAGGTTGACAGCCTCTTGGTCCCCGTTATATTGGACGTTGACAAATTGGATATGCCGACGTTTTTGTACTTCGACCTGGGCGCAAAAATCTACACAGGTTAAACTCCGAGAGTCGCCAATCCTGATCTGAGACTGAAACCCCAGGGTATTATCTGGGTTGACCTGCATTTGGGTTTTCTGAAACTTTAGGGGTTCGCCCTGATACTGGAGACGTTGTAACTTCTCTACAATGAAGGGGGTATTAAAGGATTCTGTCAGATCCTCTTGGGTCAAAACTACTCGCATCACTGCCATTGTCGGTTGTCGCAGTTGGACTTGACCCGAAAAAATGGCGCTAAAGTCGATCGCCACTGCTTCTAGGTAGAGTTCCATCACTGCGATCCGCAGACCATTGTACATCAGCATTCCTTTGCCAATGAAGTCAAATCCATCTACGCTTCCCTGTAACAGCTTGGCCACGGGTTCGGCACGGACGTTAGCTTCTATGTGATCAGAACGTTTGAATAATGAGGCGATCGCTGCCCCGACAACTTTACTGACCAGGCGATCGCCACTTGGGGTCTGAATCGGACTGCTTCCAAACAAAGCCTGTACCATTCCCTTTGCTCGCTTGCTATCGCCCGCTATTATAACGGAATCTTAAGATATGTTAAATACTTTGTCGCGATCGTCTCCATAGATAACCCTTATATCCCACATAAGACAGGGTTTTTCAGTTTTGGGTTTGACAAAATCACACTGTACAGTCTATCCTGATGCTCCAGTAGCACTCAAACTGTAAAATCTAGCAAGTATCAGGGATTATGGATATATTATCAGTGGCGCTACTACTGGGGGCTATTGTGGCTTCCGATGAAATTTTAAACCGCAACTGGCAACTATCGCGCCGTTTACTGGAATGGATTGATAACTTAGGGAAACAGTCCCGCCAACCAGACAGAAACCCGCCTCGTTAAGGCGGCGATTTTCCCTCGACCCCCATACTCCGGCGTTTTCCTCGGCGGGATTATACCAGGCTTGGTCTATTTTGTCAAGTAATCAATCGGAATAATTGATCATCCCAAATCAAATCAGTTTTGGATTTGTTGAATGACCAATTGGCGGTTAATTTTACCTCGGTCATTGCGGGGTAATGTATCAACTGCTATCCAGTTTTTGGGATGTTTATAACGACTGAGGCGATCGCCTAAAGAATTGGCTAATATTTGAATAGATACCGGAGGGTCATGGGGAACATAAACCGCCGTGACCACTTCTCCCCAGTGGCGATCGCCAATTCCCACCACACAAACATCAGCCACCATTCCCGTGGCTAAAATAGCGGCTTCTACTTCCACCGGAAAAACATTTTCACCCCCAGTAATAATTTGATCTCCCTGTCTTCCCACCAGGGTTAAATATCCACATTCATCAAAATATCCCAAATCATCAGTAATCAACTGGCTGAGTCTAGGTTGATTTATCTGTGTGTCATGACCCCAACTGAGAGAATTAGCCTGAATTTTAATCAATCCAATTTCGGGAGATTTTACCGGTTGACCCTGTGGATCTACAATCATGACCTTAGCATGGGGAAGGACGCGACCGCTGCTATTGTTTCCGGCTAAAAAATCATCAGGTTTTAGGGTGACAACCCCGGAAGCTGTTTCGGTCATTCCATAGGTGGGAGAAAGTCTAATTTGGTGTCGTCTGGCTTGGTTGAGTAACTCTAACCAAGGGGGACTTCCCCCCAATAAAACGGTGGTAAATTTGGATAACCAATTAGCGGTTTGGGGATGGTGTAAAAGGCGGTGTAGTTGGGTGGGAACTAGGGAAATAAAAAAATCGGAAATATCTAGTTGGGGATAGTCACGGTTTTCTAAATTTTTGCCAGACCAAATTACCAACTGTCCCCCAGTAATTAGCGATCGCACAAATTGCATTAACCCACTCACATGAAATAGGGGTAAAATACAGAAACTATTTATCTGGGATTGGTCAAAATACTGTTGAAATCCTATGGCGGAAGCGGTGAGGGTTTCCCAGGTGTGAACGGCAAATTTTATGGTTCCTGATGTACCACCTGTGGGAATTAATATCGACCCATCAGGAAAAGGCGATCGCCTCATATTTACGGGATTATTGACATGATCAATATTGGCAATCTTGGGAATCTTCCCAAATTGTAAATCCGTTTGACCTATGCGATTAAACACCTGTTCCCATTCCCCAATACTCCAATTGGGATTAGCTAAAATCAGGGAACAGTTAGCCATAATACCCGCCCAAAAGGTGGCTAAAAATATGACCGGATCAGGTTCCGCCATTAAAATAGTCGCTGTTTTCCCATATTCTTGATGATAATTAATCAATTCGCCCAGAGTTTGCTGCACAATATCTAGAAATAAATCGCCGTTTTCAGCAATTAAAAAATTGTGAGGGTTAGGGATATTAAAATTCTGTGATTTAGGAGATATTTGATAATCCATAGATTACAGCAAGCCAGACATTTCATAAAGTCTTCGGACTAAAGCCACAATGCGATCGCCATATTGAGGGTCATCAGACCATCTTCCTCCCAAAGAAAACACAGAGGGAGCGACCCCCCTAGTGATATAATCAAAACGAGGGTCTACAATTTCCTGAACAATAGGTTCATGGGTAGCGTAGGCTTTCAGATGTTGAATATGCGCCCTCACCCCTTCTTCAGTAGTAGCAAATGCAGCAATTTCCGAGGAACCCCCAACAGTTCCCAAACCCGCAAAATTATAGTCTGAAGGTTTGACAATTCCGCCAAATTTGAGGAAATCCGTCTCCAAACACATCTGACAAAAAGCCACATCATAATTAACCCCTTCGACCATAGCTTCACGGCGATATAATTTAGCAATTTCGGGAAACTGATTAGGCGCATCAGGATTTTCTGACTTCAGAAATACAATCATTTGTACTTCCGTGGTATATCCTCCCCCCATAATGCGATCGATTTGGTCGTTATAGAGTCGAGAAATCGACCTTAAAACCACCGTCCGATTAGGATTATCCCAACTGACAGCAATACCAAAATTCCGCAAGTCGATCGCCTTAATATAAACAATATTATTATATCGAATCCGAATCACCCTAGCCAATTGGGTTAAGTCAATTCCTAGGCGGTCTACCAAATCGATAGGTATATAAGAGTTACCATTAACCAAAAGTCCCCTTTCCCCATAAACCTGACCGTTAATTCTAATCCCAATTGAACCATAAACCCGATTTCCTGGGGGTAAAGGAGGGGTGGGATTAATATGTTCACTTTTCACCCAAGCCACCAGACCATCAGCCAGACCGGTAGCGATATCTGCGCGGCGGCTTTGTAAAATATTCCGGTCATTAGGATTAGTCAAATAACCGATTTCTATATATAAGGAAGGAATAGCAATCCAACGGCAAAAAATTAGATGTCCGAGTCCAGTTTCCGTGTCCGGTTTAGCGCCACGGCTGGGAAACTGAGGAACCCGCCGCAATAAGGACCAGAGAATCAACTCGGCATCTTTTTTGCGTTGAGAATTATATGCTATATGAAATACAGTAACCCCTCGATTAGAAGGATTAGGAGAGCCTCCCATGTGCAATTCAATAGCCACATCACCACGATGGGAATAAGTATTAATCCAGTCAATAGTTTGGACCTGAGATAGATCATCAGGGACCGCCAAAGCCTGAACCCCACGAGAACGCAATTCTGATAATAATATATCTCGAATTCGGATCATTTCTTGAGCTTCAGTAGTTCCCCCGGCTACAATACCAGGGTCTCTAACCCCATTCTCAAAACCTCCATGACCAGCAGATATAAAAATTCGCGCCATTGTTCAATTAATTAAGTGATCTCGATGAAAGTAATCAATGATATTTAAGACTAGATTATGCCGATCGCCTGATCCCAAAAGTAACTATGATGATCAAGTGTAGTCAAGCCCCCCCTTTTTAAGTTCCCAAATATGGTTTTACACTGTCACGCGGCTGTTGTCACCATCTCGACCCCTAATCTGGCCCAACTCAGCCAATTTTATAGTGATTTATTGGGGATGCCACCCCAGATCTATATTGAGGGAGTGTATGCGGAATTTCAATTACCGGGTTTACGATTAGGGATATTTGAACCCAGAAGCGGCGATCGCCAAGAATTTAGTTCCCCTAAGGGCGCAATGAGTTTATGCTTGCAGGTAAGTGACCTAGAAAAAGCGATCAAGAATTTTCGCGATTTAGGCTACCCACCACCGGGCGAAATTATCATCGCCTCCCACGGTCGGGAAATTTACGCTTATGATCCTTGCGGAAACCGGATTATTGTATACGAATCCAAAACTTGACAGTTGACAATTAACAGTTATTAATTAACCCTGTCCCATATATTCCTACTTTCCTAAAACTCTGTGTCAGAATCACCACAAGTCACCCGGTCCCTGGTGGGAATTGCCACCATTGTCGCGATCGCCACTCTGATTAGTAAAATCTTTGGCTTAGTCAGACAACAGGCGATGGCTGCAGCCTTTGGAGTAGGGCCAGCCATCGATGCTTACAACTACGCCTATGTAATTCCTGGCTTCCTGCTGATTTTATTAGGTGGCATTAACGGCCCCTTCCATAGTGCGATCGTCAGCGCGTTGGCCAAACGTAAACGGGAAGAAATCGAACCCCTAGTAGAAACGATCACCACCCTAGTGGGGACTGTCTTGCTATTTGTGACGGTGGGATTAATCATTTTTGCCACCCCTATGATTGATCTAGTCGCCCCAGGACTAAGCCAGACCCCGGAAGGCATAGAAATTAGGGCGATCGCCATTCAGCAACTCAAAATCATGGCTCCGATGGCCCTTTTATCTGGGTTAATAGGTATTGGCTTCGGTAGCCTCAACGCCGCCGATATGTATTGGCTACCCTCCATTAGTCCCCTATTTTCCAGCCTCGCCCTGATTGGCAGTTTAATCGCCCTCGCCCTATATTT
This sequence comes from Limnospira sp., assembly GCF_051859755.1. Lineage (NCBI taxonomy): Bacteria > Bacillati > Cyanobacteriota > Cyanophyceae > Oscillatoriales > Sirenicapillariaceae > Limnospira > Limnospira sp. The sequence goes on along the minus strand of NZ_JBIMLI010000097.1, from coordinate 11,317 downwards.
GGGCGAAAGTATCACCCAACCGCAATACGCCCTGTTAGGAGGGCTAGTATTAGCCGGAGGAACCCTATCTGGGGCTATCCTACAGTGGATAGTACAACTTCCCGCCATGTGGCGATCGGGACTCGGTAAACTGCGGCTGCGCTTCAACTTCCAACAGCCCGGAGTCCGAGACGTAATGAAAGTAATGATTCCCGCCACCCTGTCATCAGGGACGCTACAAATTAACGTCTATACCGACCTATTTTTCGCCTCCTACATACCCCAAGCCGCCGCCGCCATGGCTTATTCCGGGTTAATGGTACAAACGCCCCTCGGCATCATTTCCAACATGATTTTAGTGCCATTCCTGCCCCTGTTTTCCCGCTTGCGAGACCCCAGCGACTGGCCAGAATTAAAAGACCGTATCCGTCAGGCTTTAACCCTAACGGCGATTACCATGTTACCCCTGAGTGCATTAATGGTAGCCTTAGCATTGCCTTCTGTGCGGGTGGTATATGAACGCTACGCCTTTGACCTAGCCGCCTCCAAATTTGTGGCTTTAATGTTAATGGCCTATGGTAGCGGAATGTTTGTCTACCTGGGGCGAGATGTTTTAGTCAGAGTCTTCTACGGTCTCGGAGACGGACAGACTCCCTTTCGGGTTAGTCTCTTTAACATTTTCCTGAATGCACTATTAGACTACATTTTGGTTAATGCTTTCGGTGCGCCCGGTTTAGTTTTGGCTACCGTGGGAGTTAACTTAATCTCTATGGTGATGATGTTATGGTTATTACATATCCGCCTAGGTGGTTTACCCTGGAAAGAGTGGAGTCGGCCATTTCTCGGCTTGGCTGCTGGTAGTATAGTCGTTGGCTTAGTGGCCTGGGTAATTCGTCTCGGTTTGGAGGAGTGGTTAGGTAGCCGAGGATTTTTTGCCATATTATTGGAACTGTCTATTCCAGGATTTATTGGTTTGGGGTTGTTTGCTTTCTGGGCGTTACAGATGAAATTACCGGAAGTGGATTTACTGATTTCCCGAGTTAAAAAACGCTTCCAAAAATAGGAGGTTTGAATGCTAGGGCTTTTTTTCCGGGTGATCAGATTTCCCGCTTGCCAAAATATCCGGTAGGGTTTATGGTGGTGACAGGTCATAAATTTTAACAACCAAAGCACCATGAGTCAAAAAGAACAACTGATTTTAATGGCAGAAGATGAATTAACGGAGTATAGTACAGAAGCCCGCAAAATGGAGAAACTGCGCCGTAAATTTAGCTTTGCAGTTCCCTATCCCCAACAGCATAAAATCCGCGAAGAAATTATGGCGGAAATACCTAATAATTTTTTGGCGAAATTAGTGGAAGAAAATCGGCAAATGGTAGCTTTGCCATTTTGGGGAATTGGTGGCTTAGGTCTATTGTTCGGAATTTCCTGGTCACAGCCTCTGGATTTTATCGCTACAGCGGTGGGGTTTTATGCGGCTTTTTCGATTCAGCAATTAGGATGGAAACTACAAGCGAAACGACTGGTAGTTAAAACTTTAGACCAAATTCAAGAAATTGTGACTTCCCCAGAAGAGAAAACCCGGGAGACTAATTCTTAGTTACCCCATAAATACCCGCCAACAGTAACCATCCTAACAGATTCACCCGAAAATCAAATATGGTGACATCGGCTAAGTTAAATAAAACACAGGCCCCAAATGCTACGATATAACTAAATAAAACTAGGCGATCGCCTTTAGTTAAATAGGGTCGCCCCATCAATTTTACCCCATCTACTAATACCCATCCCACCCCAGCCCAAAAAGCTATAGTTATCGGAATACCGACTTCCGCCATCATCATTAATGGTAGACTGTGGGGGTGTCCCATCCAAACATTCATTTGGGCTTCATAAACGGGGGTAAAATTTCGCAAACCCCAGCCAGTAATTGGTCGTTGTCGGGTCATTTCCCAAGTAAATCGCCACTGAGTTATCCTGAGAGTTTCTAGGGGGCGATCGAAATTTTCATCGGTTAATCTTTGCCAAAAATAGCCTGGAATAATTACCCGTAAACTATCCCGAAGAGGAGAAGGTGCAAAAGCAGCCCCCAACACCGCAGCCACAACTACACCGACCAACCCTAACAACCAATTCCAACCCAAATATATGGCGTATGCTAAACTAACACAAACCCCCACAATCCAAGCATTACGGGAGTTAGTGACAATTAAACCCAACCCGGAAAGTAGAGTTGTAGTAGCAGCAGTTACCAGCAAAAATCGAGGATTAACATTAGTTAAAATCCCGTGTTTTTCATAATTTACATCAGTTATTAACCCTAATTCTGCGACTAGCAAACCCAAAGAAAAGGCGAAAACAATGACTAAATAAGCAGCCAAAATATTCGCATACATGAACACAGAAGCCATCCGCCCTTGTGGGTTTCCTCCTGGTGCTAATACCCAGCCTAAAACACTTTGTAATAGTTCGATACCGGACCAACCCAGAAATTGCTGTCCCCAACCCAAAATCACAATAGGAATTCCGGGTAAAATCAATAACCAAGACAGCCATCGAAGTTGTGCAAAATTCTCAAGGAGGATTGCTACAGCAGCAAAGACGATAAAATAGGGGATAAAATTAGCAGTGCCCAAAATTGCCTCAACTGGATTTTCGGCAAAAATAACGGTTAACAGTAACAGTCCAGCTAATCCTAATAAGCCTCGGATTTTAGGTAGATTAAGTATCTGTTGATATCTGTGTTTAAGGGTAGTAATGACGGCTACAAAGATGGCAATAGCCCCTAAATTAGGCAATAGGGGCAAGGCTAACACTCCCAACTGTATGCAATTCCAGGCAGTTTGTAAAGAGCGATCGCTGTGAGTTGGGAACCACTTCCAGGTCATATCAAACCATTACACCATTTGCCAACTATAGTCGCCACGAGTTAACCGAATTTGCGCCAATGCAAAAATAGTCGGAATAATCCTCGCATAATTAGTAGCAATGGCGCGCCAACCGAGGTCGGCTAAAAACCAAGTCCACAACACGGGACCCAAAAACCCCAAAATACTGCGGGTAGCGCCATAACGGGCGGCGGTCAAAGCCATACCCCGATTAGCAGCCTGGGCCGCGAGATGTCCCTGAATTTGGGTAGCAGCCACTGTCCCCCCTTGAATTAAGGTTTGGCGCGCGACTTGATATTTAGCAAAATGCAAAGCAAACTGATGGGCAATATGCCCTAGAATAACAGGTCTGACTACAGAACTAATAGCTACAGCGCTTCCGGCTTTAAACAGCAACCCTAAAGGGTCTTTCTGTACAGACATCGGCAAAGGCTGCATAGGTTTAGATTTAGCTAAGGCCTCTTGTACACGACGGGTCAGGTCTTGCTGTTCAGATACGGGGAGACGGTCCCAAGCGCGACCCAAGAGGGAAAGAAAAATTTCCGCCTCCAAATCAGTAGTAGACAGTTGTCTGGAATAGGGAATCTTGAGATACCGACAAACCTGGATCAAGGTTTGACGATAGGTGACTTGTTGGGTTTTTCCCCTCAAGACAGTCATTCCGTCGGCAGCCAAATAACGGAAACGTTGTTCCAAAGAATCCAACCACGCATCGCGATCGCGACTCTGTACGTCAATAGGTTGGGGTGTGTTAACATAATCCAACGGGTTAAACCGACGGCTAAATAGAAGTTCAGTCAACTGCTCTAACTCATCTTCTGTTGCCAATTCTAATGCTGTTCTCAGTTCATCCAAAATCGATGCCCTCCTCAGCCCCAGATGATACCATAATTATATATTTTACTCTCTGCCCGGCTATCAAAAGTTAAACAGGAGTGTAGGGAACTCTTGACGGTAGCCATAGAGTCAATCAATATGATTGACATCAAAGTAATGGTGTTCCCTAGGCATGGAGTCCCCTGGCTAACCTCATTCACCAGATTTCGGAAAAGTATCTACTATTGCCATTTTGATTATGACCCAAGTTGATATAATTGTGATTGGTGCTGGGATTGCCGGGTTAATTTGCGCCCAACAATTGCGGCGGGGTGGATATTCGGTGGTAGTTGTGGAGAAGTCTCGGGGAGTTGGGGGACGCGCAGCTACTCGTCGGGTAGGCGGAGATCGGGTTGATCATGGTTTACGGTATCTCCAACCTACTGGGGAGACTGTGGGAAAGTTAATCACGGCTATGGGGTCGGATCTGCAACTGTGGACTGATACGATTTATCAGTTTCGGTCGGGAGAATTTCACCCCTCACCAATGCAGCGCCTTTATATTTGTCCCCAGGGAATGAATGGGGTGGGTAAATTCTTAGCGGCTGATTTGGATATTTGGTTTGGTCGCCGGGTAGAGTCAATTACTCCCCAGGATAATGGCTGCTGGTTTTTGGATTTAGCAATAACGGCTGATAACTACCCGGAAACTCCCCAAAATATCGCGGCTAAAGCGGCAGTTGTAGCTATTCCAGCCCCCCAAGCGTTAATTTTATTAGAATCTCCGGCAGCCCAAATTCCGGCGGCGCTGGTGGCACAAATACGATCGCTTAACTATAATCCCTCTCTGGCAGTTATGGCGGGTTATGGTGAGGATAAATGGGCAGCATTAGAGAACAGAAATCCCCTCTGGAAAGGGGTAGAATTTCCCGAAGGCGATCGCCTGGAGTGGGTCAGTTTGGACAGTAGCCGCCGCCAGAACCCCAAAACACCTATTTTGGTTTTCCATAGTACCCCGGAATTTGCCCGCCAATATCTTGATGTCACGGACTTAGAAACCCCCGGAAGGATTCTCCTACAAACTGCCAGCGATCGCTTATTTTCTTGGTTAAACTCCCCCGAATGGATGCAGGTTCACCGATGGCGTTATGCTTTTTGTCAAGAATCTTTATCGACTCCCTGTATAACTACTATAACCCCCCTGCCTTTGGTGGGGGCCGGAGATTGGTGCAGCCCCAAATCTATTAATGGTGTGTTAGAATCAGGAATGGCGGCGGCTGATTGGGTTAATTCCCAGTTACAAAAACGCCGATTGCCTGGTGAACAAATCTGGCAATTATTGGCTGCTGATTAGGGTGCTTATCTCGATTTAGTCCCGTTTGGTTACAGTATATAATGAGTTACCCCAAATTATTTGGCTTCAAACATTACTTATTGTGGGCTACTGCTTTAGTATTGGCTATGGGTGGATTAATTCGCGCCCAGGCTAACTCACCCCAAACCTATAGCTTCTCGACTGAGTTTCAAGGGGGGATTCTGCAAGGAAAATTTACCGGATATGATGCCAACAATAATGGAATGTTAGAACAGCAAGAGTTAACCAGTTTTGTGGCTACTTATAATGGCTTTAATACTGAACCTACAACCGCTAATTGGAATCAATCCCATATCCGCCGATTTCAAATGGATCTCAACTCTCAAAAGATTATCCTGTTAGCGATCGCTACTCAAGATATACCAGAATCAGGGGTTAATTGCAGCCTGGAATTTATTTTGCGTCTGGGGGGATATGTGGAAGGACGAGATTTAATTGAAATTGAAAGATCATCGGGCTTTTTTAATCAAGTCTGTCTCGATAAATTTCCGAATTTGAGAAACCATGAAACTCAGTCTTTACAGGTTAATTTGATGAACTGATCTGCCTCCTAAAAACCCCCACCTTGGGGGTAAAATTTAGGAATTGTGGCGGACACAACTATCAGGTAAGATAGGTGTATTTTCGGAGTTCATTCACAAAAGGAATAGTATTAATTCCATGCTTGACAGCTTCGGGATTGTTTTCCAAAACTTGAATAATACAATCAGCAAAATTGTAACGGCGATCGCTAACACCATATCGCTTAGTTAAATAGCCCAAAAGTTCCAAAGCATAATCATAAAAACTCAACATATCAGCCAAGCAGGCTAATTTAAGAATCCGGTCTGGGGTTTTGAGATGATGATTTTGGTCAGGTCGAATTAAATCACGGAAATAATAGCCATCAGTCCAGACAAACTGTCCGCGATGTTGTCGGGACATGAGACTAATTCCTTGTCGCAAGCCATGCCATTTTTGACCGATATCAAACAAAGTAAATTCGGAGTTTCTCAGATATTGATCAACATCTGCAAACAGAGGTTGATGCTTGTATAATTCAATAAAATTCACCTCCACTACGGCGGCGAGGACATCAGGGATAATGTGATTTTTACCTCCGAGTAAAACATTCAATTCTCCCCCTTGTACATCCAATTGTATAAAATCAATGGGATGTGCTAAATTGGCAAAAAAATTATCCAATGTAGTGGTAGCGACCTGAGTAGTGGAGATTAACTTATGGCGATCGCTATATTCTGATAATCGGTCAATCACGACATCATTAGGGGGATATAGGGAACAACAACCTGGATGTTGAGTAACATATAAACAAGCACCTTGACAGTGATTCCAGAGTGCGAGGGGGATATGTTTTTCAGTCCAATTAATATTTTGAGAAGCGAGTTCAGCATTACGGCGATCGCAGGCTTCTTGGTCAGCATCAAAGCCATAAATAGTCAAATTCGGGGCAAAGATTTCCCAACCTTGGCGGGAATAATCCAAATCAGCAAACTCATCTATTTTCCGCGACCCGACAATACAGAGGGTGAGATGAATAGAATCTAAATAACCCCATTGTTTGAAAGTAGGTATAAAAAAGGACATTTTGGTAATCTCAAATCCGCGCTTTAATAACATCTAATCGGGTGTGTAGGGTGCGCCATAATTGACGCAACCTACAGGATTATCGATTATCCAATAGTAGCAGCCCGCTTGTAGGCTTCATCAAGAACTTCTGATAAAGTCGGGTGGGTGTGGACTAAAAAGGTTAAGGTATTGACAGATTGACGGAGAGCGATCGCATTAGCAGCCTCTTGAATCAAATCGGAAGCATGGAGGCCAAAGATATGAACTCCCAGGAGTTCCCCGGTATCTTGGCGGTAAATAACCTTAGCAACTCCCTCAGTATCGACCTCAGCGATCGCCTTAGAATTACCCTTAAAATAGCTTTTGACAGTAGCCACCTCAAAGCCTTGAGATTTACCCAACTCTTTAGCGGCGGGTTCAGTCATACCCACATAACTAATTTCTGGGTGAGTAAAAGCAGCAGCCGGAATACTGAGATAATCGACTTGGCGATCGCGTCCACAGATAGTTTCCACTACTGCGACTCCTTGGGCTGATGCAGCATGGGCTAACATCATTTTACCAGTAACATCACCAATCGCCCATAGATGTGGTACTCGTTTCGTCCCGGAGAGGGCCCCCAAATAATTGTCAACGGGAATAAATCCCCTTTGAGTTTCCACCCCGACAGTTTCCAATCCCATATTTTTACTAACAGGAATGCGACCAGTAGCCACCAAACAAGCATCAACTTCCAAAACCTGTTCGACCTGTTTAGTTTTCGCGTCAGCCAGTTCAATTAACACGGGAGAACCGGGAGTCACTTTCAGGGCTAATTTACCAGAGAAAGTTTCGACATCGCGGGATGACAGAAGGACTCGTTCAGCCAATTTAGCAATATCGGGGTCAAAAGTAGGCATCAAATTATCGAGGGCTTCAATCATGGTAACTTCACAGCCCAAAGCCGTATAAATATCGGCAAATTCCAAACCAATATAGCCACTCCCCACAATAGCAATCCATTGTGGTAGTGATGACAATTTCAAAGCATCATCACTGGTAAAAACGGTTTGATGGTCAATTTCAATACCTGGGGGTACAAAGGGGACAGAACCGGGGGCGAGAATGATATCCTTAGCGGTGATAATTTTTTCACCGTCCCCAGTAGCGATCGCCACTTTTTGCGGTCCAGCCACCTTACCCCAGCCATGAAATGTATCGACTTTCAGGCGTTTAAGGCTATTAGTTAAATCCGATCGCAGTTTAGTAACAATATTTTCGGCGTGGTTAGCAATAGTTTGGCGATCGAAATTAACCGCCCCCACCTGAATTCCCAGGGACTGCAAATGGTGGGCGTTACGAAGTTCCCGCACCCTTCCAGAAGCCGCTAATAAGGCTTTAGAGGGGATACAGCCACGGTTAACACAGGTTCCCCCCATTAGGTCGGCTTCCACAATTGCGGTCTTTAAGCCGCAGTTGACGGCGTGGATAGCCGCCCCATGTCCTCCCACACCCGCGCCAATAATTACCAAATCATAATCAAAACCTTGGCTCACAATCACTCTCCTGGTGCGATTATATTCACAATCATTTTCACAATCATTGTTAACCAGAAAGGGTACATCAGACAAGACCATCTGAGGACAATTCTCGCAATTTGTCTATATTTCCACTCGCTAAAACCTCAAGATGGGCGGTAATTTTTGCGGCTTCCCAATCCCACCAGGACAATTTTTGTAATTGTTCTATTACTTCATCCGGGAAGCGTTTACGAATGATTTTGGCGGGATTGCCACCGACAATCGTATAGGGTTCTACATTCTTAGTTACTACAGAATGAGCCGCTATTATTGCCCCATTTTCGACTTTAATGCCGGGCATAATAGTAGCTTTGTAGCCTATCCAAACATCATTTGCAATAATGGTATCTCCTCGACTGTATTCGGAATCAGGCTGGACTTTTTGCCAACCATGACCGAAGATTTCAAAAGGATAGGTGGTAAAATTATCTAAACAATGGTTAGCGCCATTCATAATAAATTCTACATCACTGGCGATCGCACAAAATTTGCCAATCATTAATTTATCCCCGATAAAGTCAAAGTGATAGCGCACATTTTTCTCAAAGTTTTCGGGATGGTCAAAATCATCATAGTAGGTGTAATCTCCCACAATAATATTGGGATTTTTGATAATATTCTTGAGAAAGCACAACCGCCGATAACCAGGTAAAGGATAGGTTAGGTTAGGGTCGGGTCCCCATTCTTCGTTGGTGGTCATGATAGTTGAGGTGTTAATTTTTAGTGGAACATTCAAAATTCGTGGCAAAATTATTTATATAGTACCGAGAGCCCCAAAAATCTCAAGTAAACCCAAAATATGCAATCAACCATTACAGCCAAATCAGTTGTGGACTTTTTAGGCTCGGAAATTGTCCCGAACCAGAAAACCGACAAAGTAGCCATTTTACCAATTCCCTTTGAAGCCACCACCACTTATCGCAAAGGGTGCGAAAACGGGCCGGGAGCCATCTTAGAAGCCTCCCAACAACTGGAATGCTATGATGATGAACTGGAAGCGGAAATCGGCTTAATCGTCGGAATTTACACCCATGAAGCCATTGCCGATACCCGCGAGAGCCAGTCGGTGTCACTGGAGGAAATGCTGCGCGTGACCACAGAGACGGTAAAATCTCTAGCTGATCAAGGTAAGTTTGTGATTGCGCTGGGGGGGGAACATGGCATCACGGCGGGAGTAGTGGAAGCCTACCGCCAAAGCTCAACGGAACCATTTACAGTAGTCCAAATCGATGCTCACGGTGACCTACGCCACGAATACGAAGGGTCTATCTACAATCATGCTTGTGTGATGCGTAGAGTGGTGGAGATGGGTTTACCGACCGTACAAATAGGGATTCGTAGTATCTGTAAAGCGGAAGCCGATCTAATTCGGGATCAGGAAATGAAGGTAATTTGGGGTCGCGAAATTGCCAGGGGGTCTGATTGGATACAAAAAGCGATCGCCAGTATACCTACAAAGCGAGTATTTCTGACCATAGACCTAGACGGTATCGACCCCAGCATCATACCCGGAGTAGGCACACCAGAACCCGGAGGACTTTCCTGGTATGATTTAATTGCCTTTCTGCGACAGTTATTTATATCCCAGGAAGTGATTGGCTGTGATGTAATGGAATTAGCACCTGTTGTGGATTCGGTAGTTTCTGAATTTACCGCCGCCAAACTGGTCTATAAACTGGTAGGGTATCAGGCATTAGCCAAAGGTTGGATTCAGTCAGCACCCCCGGCTGAAGCACGGGGGCTTCGTGCCCCCCGCTTTCAGGTAGCTGACCAGCTTAAGCCTTAACTGGCTACGTGAGCGAGCAAGAGTTAAAGTTCCTACCCTGGAATGCGTGCTAGTTCCAGGCTCATGAACCAAATCGTTAAACAGTTCTAAGGGGTTAAGACAGTGCGATTTGGAAAGTACCGACTCTGAACATTAGCGTTCGCGCAGCGTGCGCGTTAGCGCAAGCGCAAACATTACCCCGCAAGGGAGTCGGAGCCAACCATAGCTCCATGGAGGGGCAACCATACCCCTCCACCCCGCAAGGGGGTGCTGGCGGCGGTCATCCGCTTGAGTCGGTTTTCCTCTCCGCGATAAATCACGGAGCTTCCAACCCTCCCAGGAGTTTTACGTGACGCACGCGGAAGACAAGCAGTGGGAGCCAAAGCAAGTTCAATGGCACGGGATTCAAGTTCGTGCAAGGCTTTCAGACTGGTGATATGGTCAAGACAGTGGCGGGTGCAGGTAAAAAGATCCGAACCTATTTGGGTTCTGTGGGGATTCGCTCCAGTGGTAGCTTCAATGTGACCACTGCGAGGGGCTGGTGCAAGGCATCAGCCACAAATACTGTACAGCTATACAAAAAGGATGGCTACGCTTATGGCTATTGAATGGGCAATTTCGGGGGTATTTAACCTCGCTAAATTGCCACTCCTGTCCCGACCCACCCACGAGGGGATGGGGTTTCTCGGAGGAAGATTATGAAAGGTACTCTGATTAACAGCTATGCTCCTGACTTTGAATTACCTGGGGTGGATGACGAAGTTCACCACCTAGCCCGCTATCTGCAAAGGTTTCAGGTTGTCATAGTTATCTTTATGTCAAATTCCTGCCCCTACGTTCAATCTTATTTGGGGAGAATGAAGGCACTGCAAACCTATTTGCAAACGGTGGGAGCGACTATAGTGGGGATTAATGCTAATGACCCATTACAATCGCCGTCTGACAGCTTTGAGCAGATGAAAATCTTTGCCCAAGAACATGATCTGAATTTTCCATATATTCGGGATGTGACCCAGGACGTGGCTCACTGTTTTGGCACGGAAACTACCCCGGAAGCCTTTGTGCTGGATAACCAGGGAATTTTGCGCTACCGAGGGGGTCTCGACGATAACCCAGAATCCCCGGAAGCGGTAACTATCAACTATCTCAAAAATGCAGTATCTCAATTATTGGCTAGAGAAGCGATCGCCCCGGAAACTACCCCCCCTATTGGTAGTCCGATTCAATGGCGAAGATGATGGTTCCCTGCTGCTCTATAAAACTTAAACAAAACCGGACATAGCCGGATCTTGATGTTTATTTCTGGCTTCGTCCGGGACTGTCGGCAGCACCCCGTCCACAAGTGTAATCGTCGGAACCAGGCGAT
>NZ_JBIMLI010000096.1:6417-20386 GCF_051859755.1 Limnospira sp. | reverse complement strand
GTTACCTTAACGGGTAATAGTGCTATCGTCGCATTGTCCGGGAACAACCGGAAAAATGTCGCGTAAATGTATCAGTTCAGACCTAACAACCAAGGCAGCAATTAATATTTTAGGAATCCTAGCTTCATGTTCTCAAAGGAAATCACCGAATCAAAAACCTACAAGTGGTTTGACGAAAGGCTAGATGTCCAAGCGATATCCGACGACATCACTAGCAAATACGTCCCTCCCCACGTAAATATCTTCTACTGTCTGGGTGGGATCACCCTAGTTTGCTTCTTAATCCAGTTTGCTACTGGGTTTGCGATGACCTTCTATTATAAGCCGACCGTCGCCGAAGCATTTACCTCTGTTCAGTACATCATGACAGAAGTAAGTTTCGGTTGGCTGATTCGCTCTATCCATCGCTGGTCTGCCAGTATGATGGTATTAATGATGATCCTGCACGTTTTCCGGGTTTACCTAACTGGCGGTTTCAAAAAGCCACGGGAACTCACCTGGGTAACAGGGGTAGTTATGGCAGTGATCACAGTTTCCTTTGGCGTAACTGGATATTCTCTTCCCTGGGATCAAATCGGCTATTGGGCGGTTAAAATTGTGTCTGGGGTTCCCGAAGCTATCCCCATTGTAGGTTCAACCATTGTTGAATTGATGCGGGGTGGTGCTGCAGTAGGGCAACCCACTCTCAGCCGTTTCTACAGCCTGCATACCTTCGTTTTACCCTGGTTGATTGCAGTATTCATGTTGCTGCACTTCCTGATGATCCGTAAACAAGGTATTTCAGGACCCCTCTAAAGTCTGCCTAAATCTTAAACCATCAGACGGGAGTAGCTTTTGCTACCCCGATGGTGGCAGAGCCGAATCATAATGGATAATTAGAACATATCCATTTGATCTCAAAATATTAAGGAGAGCGATCTTACCATGTCAGTAATGAAAAAGCCGGATCTCAGTGATCCAGTCTTGAGAGCGAAAATCGCTAAAGGTATGGGCCATAACTACTATGGTGAACCAGCTTGGCCTAATGATCTGCTATATGTTTTCCCGGTAGTTATCGTTGGAACTTTTGCGCTAATCGTTGGTTTGGCAGTCCTTGACCCTGCTATGATGGGAGAACCTGCCGATCCTTTTGCGACTCCCCTGGAAATTCTGCCAGAGTGGTACTTCTGGCCGGTGTTCCAAATTCTGCGGGTAGTCCCCAACAAATTGTTAGGGGTGTTAATGATGGCTTCCATTCCCGTGGGTCTGTTGGTGGTTCCTTTCATTGAAAATGTCAATAAGTTTCAAAACCCCTTCCGTCGTCCTGTAGCTACAGCAATATTCCTATTCGGAACTTTTGTGACCCTGTGGCTGGGTATTGGCGCAACTTTCCCCATTGACAAGTCCTTCACTTTAGGCTTGTTCTAGTATAATTACATCGGAAATCGGGTTTCTTGGGCAATTGGGGCGAAGGTGTCTAATATTGTCTGGGAAACTCGGTTTAATTTTGATCAGGTTCAGAGTTATCGGGAGGGAAAGGTTATCGTTGAAGGGTCAAAAAAAATAACGGGTGCGATCGCCATTAGTATAATCTGGCTAATAGGAGCCATTAGCGATCGCCTTTGGTTTATCTTTGATCGGTCTGTACCAGCCTGGGACCCCGCCTATTACCTAACAGGAAGCCTGATCTACCGCCGCGCCTTCCAAGACCCCCAATGGTTTTCCGGTCAGTGGTGGGATTATATCTGGAACCTGTCAGCCAAAATTCCCCCCCTGGTATATATTCTCACCATTCCCTTTCAAAATATATTCGCTCCTAGTCCAGACACCGCCAACCTAGTACACCTGCTATTCAGTGCTATATTACTGGGGTCTGTTTACTGTATCGGATGCCAACTTTTTAACCGCCAAGTAGCTTTATGGGCGGCGGGTTTATGCTTATTACTCCCCGCATTATATCTATATCGTTTTGAATATCTCCTAGATTATCCGGTCACCGCCAGTGTCGCTTTCAGTTTTTTGCTGCTGACCATGTGGCGCAAATGTGAACAACCGCGTTATCAGTGGTTATGGGCGATCGCTGTAGGAATATCCGTAGGACTCGCATTTTTAGTCAAACAAACCACCGCCCTATTTTTGTTTGTTCCCCTGTTGTGGGTAACGGTGGGAACCCTAAAAAGACGGGACTGGGGAAGGTTTTTTCAAATGGCGATCGCTGGTTTGCTGTCCGTGTTAGTCTTCGGTCCGTGGCTGTCAAATACTTGGCTGTTAATGATCACATCAGTACAACGCGCCACCATATACGCCGCGCGCGCCGAAGGCGATCCACCCTTAACCGACCCAGAAGCCTGGACCTACTATCTAAGTCTCCTCCCCGATCATGTGTCCTGGCCGTTATTATTAGTTCCCATTGTCGGTTTTTTACTTTACCTAATTCGGTGGCGCAGCCTTCCCCCAGACACCCCGAAATCTGGTTTCGCCTGGTTAGCAGTATTTCTGGTGGGGGGATATTTACTCTGTTCCCTCAACCCCAATAAAGACTTCCGCTACAACTTCGCCCTATTACCCATGCTGTCAATTGTATTAGCTTGGGGACTCACACTCTGGCCGAAATGGTGGGGGATGAGAGTACGTTGGGGGACCATGGCTTTAGCCGTGTTGTTAATGATTTTAACTCTGTGGCCGGTGGGGGGAGTTCCCGGTCAACAATTCCGCAGCTTGCTAAGTCCGGGAAATACCCGCCATGCAGAAATAGGCGTTAACTGGCCTCACCCAGAAATTATCTCAACCATTTTGGCAGCCGAACCCTACCTACAGAATACCATCGGGGTTTTGCCTTCCACCGAAAATATCAATCAGCATAATATCGACTACTATGGCGCAATTAAAGATTTTCAGGTTTACGGTCGCCAGGTCGGTATTGCTTATGACGAAGTTTCTCAAGATGCTGGTTCCCTCTGTTGGTTTATCACCAAAACGGGAGATCAGGGTTCTGTCGATCGCATTAAAGAAGCCCAAACCTTGATGGTCACTGCGATCGCCCAAGGTCCTCAGTTCCCAGTTTATCGCAATTGGCTCCTACCAGATGGTAACACTTTAAACCTTCATCGTTGCACCCCCTCACCCGTCGAAGTTTCCCCCCGCGCCGATATTTCCGAGGTGGTGAATTTAGAGGCGGTAATTGTTCCTGAAAGCGCCCCCCCAGGGGTTCCTATTCCCATTACCTACATTTGGTCAGGTCCCCCACAGCAGCTTGAGTCAGGTTTGGTGTTATTGACTTGGACTGCATTAGATGATGACAATAATACCCAATGGTTCCACGATCGCGCCATAGGTTCAGGGCGGCTAGAATTACCAGAAGACACAGCCACAGGGTTCGAGGTAGTTGAACGCATGGCAATGCTACCCCCACCCGATGCTACACCCGGCAATTATACTCTGCAAGCCACCTATTTAAGCCGAGAAACCGGGGAAACCTTAGCGATCGCATCCCCCCCCATTACCCTGACTATTGACCCTAATGCAGCCGCCTTACCCGCCCCAGAATTGGATTTAATTACCCAACTTCAGCAACTAGCCCTCAAACTTCCCCAGGGTATACAGGGACTGGAGGTGATTTTTAATGAAATTCGTCGCATTAACCAATATGATCCAGTTCAGGACTATACCAAACAGGCTCAAAAAACCCTAGCCTATAGGTTAAACCAAGAACCCGATAATTTAAACCTAGCATATAGCCTAGCTTTAGCTTCCGTGTTAGAACAGGATGTAAATGGAGCGATCGCCGCTTTAGAAACAGTCACCAAACTCGATCCTAATAACCCCTTCGCCCATGCTTATCTCGCCTTTGTACACCTATATAATTTTAACGCCAGAGCAGCCGAAATCGCCCTACAACCAGCCTTAGCATTAAATCCTGAACAACCAGAGTTTTTAGTATTACGGGGGGTTTCTGCCCTCTTACAAGGGCGCTTTCTGCAAGCAAAACAGGACTTACAAGCATTAAGTTTAATTAATAATTAATAATTAATAATTAATAATTAATAATTGTAGGGGCGGGTTCTGTTGTCAATTCTCCATCCCCACGACCATCTTAATAAACCCGCCCTATGGTTCAGCTTAGAAACCAGGTTTCTTTGAGAAACCGGGTTTCTTGACCTGTGGGGGGAGAAACCCGGCTCTAATTGTTAATTATTAATTATTAATTATTAATTTCTCCATCCCCACAACCATCTTAATAAACCCGCCCTATGGTTTCTTGACCTGTGGGGGGAGAAACCCGGCTCTAATTATTAATTATTAATTATTAATTATTAATTGTTAATTTAGCGCACTAAACAAAAACTAAAGGTTTATCCTTTAAGGGGCTAAACGCTTCAGCGTCGAAGCGGTAGAGGGTGGCGGGTCGTCCTGCGCCGCGAGAGGTTTTGATACCCGTGTCACACAGAAAGCCTAGCTTGAGTAAACGGGCGCGAAAATTGGAATAGTCCGAGAAACCCTCACCTAAAACTGTTAGATAAAATTGGTATAATTCCCCTAGGGTAAAGAGTTGTGGAAGTACATCAAAAGCCACCGGACTGTATTCTAACTTATTACGCAGGCGACGATATCCATATTCTAAAATCTGATTATGGTCAAATGCTAGAGATGGTACTTCTTGTATGGGATACCAAGCTACCCCCGTTGATTGATTAGGAATTAATTGCGCTTCCTCAAATCTAACTAGGGCAAAATAACTCACAGATAGATAACGGACATTATAACTCCCTGCACTTTCTCGCGGATCGCGATGAGGTCCGCCAAAACTATAAAGCTGTTCTAAATAAAGGTTTTCCACCTTAATTTTTTCATCTAAAATCCGATAAGCCGCATCTTCTAAGGATTCCCCTTGACGCACTAAGGTTCCCGGAAGACTCCAACGATCGCAAAAAGGTTCCTGTTGTCGCATTACCAATAATACCAACAGGCGATGAGCCGCTGTATCAATCGAAAAAATAATATTATCCACTCCCACCTTAAAGTCAGCGAGGGGGTGGCTAGTCGATGGTTGTGGGGAATTTCCTGCCATATTCAGGACTGCTGGCCAGAACTAGATTGATATAAATTTTGGCGCGCGATATAATCAGCCACCGCGCCCGGAATGGGATTAGGATCACCTGCTTGGCGAAAATCAGTGGAGGAAACAGGTAAACCCTGCCAATTGGCGATCGCTACTTTTCCCCCTAACTCTCGCAGTTTCGCCAAATCAGGGTCTTCAATGTCGTAGCCTGGTCGGGGAACCACTAATAAGTTAACCTCACCCAACAGATCATTAATTTTATACCAACGGGGTATCTGTGATACCAAATCTGAGCCGATAACTAGGGTAAAGTCGTCATTAAGCCAAGATTTCCGAGCCCGGTGGACCGTCTCAATCGTGCGGCGACTGCTAAGTTCTGGTTTCAGCAAAATATTAGTTTGGGGTGGATAAATTGAGTTAATCAACACCTCTAGCATAGCTTGTCGATGTTCCAGGGAAGCGCCATGAGACTTAAAAGGGTTATCAGCAGCCCAGACCAACACGCGATCGAATCTCTGACCTAGTTGAGTTAAAATAGACTGGTGGCCTTCTGTGGGAGGATCGGCACTGGTTCCAAACAGGGCAATTTTGCTCATAGATTAATGCTCATCACTGGGTTTATTATCTCTATATGTAGGGAGACTCGCAAGAATAATCAAGATCCTTCCGTAACCACAATTGTAATTATTGTAGTCCCAAATAAGAACTTACAAAATACCCCTTATGGCTAAAGAATTGGCGATTGAAACCCGGGGACTAACCAAACAATTCGACCGTCATATAGCAGTTCATGACCTTGACCTACAGGTGGCGGCGGGGGAAGTTTACGGACTGATTGGCCCTAATGGGGCGGGAAAAACTACCCTACTGCGGATGCTGGCTACTGCAGAAGAACCCTCAACCGGAGAGATTTATATTCACGGAGAAAGGCTATTACGCGATCGCACTAATCCCACTTTAAAGCAGTATATTGGCTATCTCCCTGATGATTTTCCCCTTTATGATGATCTGACAGTTCAGGATTATCTCGACTATTTCGCTGGATTATATTATCTCCGAGAACCTAAGCGATCGCAACGGATTTATGAAGTTTTAGAATTAGTGGACCTTAGCCATAAACGCCATAGCTTAATTGCTACCCTATCTCGGGGAATGAAACAAAGGTTAAGTTTAGGGCGGACAGTAATTCATCAACCCCTCTTGCTGTTACTTGATGAACCTGTTTCTGGGTTAGACCCCATCGCCCGCCAACAGTTTCGCGACATCATTAAAACCCTGCGAGAAGCTGGAATGACAATTCTCATTTCTTCCCATGTTCTCAGCGATTTAGAGGATTTTTGTACCTCGATAGGCATTATGGAACTTGGCTATTTAGTCGAGAGTGCATCTTTAGCCGAACTCTATCAGCGCCTGAGTAATCAACAAATTTTTATTTCCACTCTCGGATCTGTTAATCCCTTAGTTACACATTTGAAAAATTGTGCCAACATAGAAGAGTGGGAAGTAATTCCCGGCAGTCAACAAGTACGGGTGCAGTTTACTGGTGATTTAGAAACCCAGGCCCTTTTATTGCGATCGCTCATAGATGCAGGTTTACCCATTACCCAATTTTATCCCACCCAGGATAATTTAGAATCAATTTTCTTGAAATTGGGACATAAACAGGCATCTTAAAAACGCCCCAAATTAACCACCTATCCTTAACTTGAGGGAATCATGATAATACCTAATTTGATGGCATTTGTAGCTAACTGGAATCCCCAGTTAATTCGAGAACTAAAAGGCAGACTCAAACCTCGCAGTATTACCTTAGTTAGTAGTGTTTCTCTCCTCAGCCAAGCACTGCTGATATTCTTCTTTTCTGCTCAATTACCCACCGAAAAAAGTCCCTATGGGAGATATATCATTGACTCTAAACAGTTCCCCATAGTTATTGAATGGCAAACCTGGTGGAATGATATATTTCTGACCATGAATTGGATTTTACCCATGGCTTTAATGTTGGGTGGCGTGTATATGCTAATTCAAGATTTAGCCCTAGAGGAAAAGCGCGGCACTCTCAATTTTATCCGCCTCAGCCCCCAACCAGGTCGGGATATTTTAGCCGGAAAGCTAATGGGTGTTCCTATTTTACTATACCTAGGACTGGCTTTAGCTTTACCATTGCAGACTATCGTCGCTATTAAAGCACAAATACCCATCGGATTACTGCTATTACAATATGGGGTATTTGCTATTGTCGCCATGAGTTTATTTAGCCTATCCCTGCTATTACCTTTAGTAGGATTTGCCGCCGGGTGGTTATGGACATTAATGGCTGCATTCATAGTGTTTCCCAGCTTACAATTTTTGCAGTTAATCTTTGGTGTAGCTAGATTAGCCAACGAGAACCCAAATGCTTGGCAAGATTTTAATAATCGCTGGGATTTATGGATTAAATGGTTTAATATTCCGGTTAGCTATAATATAGCTGCATGGTATGGGTTTATGAGTCTAACTTTAGTGGTTTTAATGGTGGGAACTTGGCAAGTTTTAAACCGCCGTTTTAGTGACCCCGCTACCACATTACTCAGCAAAAAACAGAGTTATTTAGCAGTATTTAGTCTTAACTTATTTTTGCTAGGGTTTGTCACACCAATCCGGTCTAATTCATGGCAAGAGTTAGGAACATTTTTCCTATATGGGATAATTCCCTTGTGCTTATTGTTGGCGATCGCCGCCTTATCTCCTCAGCGTCAACCCTTGCAAGATTGGGCGCGTTATCGTCGAGAGTCTACCCGTCATCACCTCAAAAATCGCCAATTATTCCAGGATTTATTATGGGCAGAAAAAAGCCCCAATATGTTAGCAGTCTTTGCTAATATCATCATCACAATTGTCATGTGGACTCCCTGGATTTTGACCGCACAATTTCAATTTAATTCTTCCCAATCTCATCAAAATTGGCAGTGGATTTTGGGCTTGGTTTTCCTGGGTGGTTTGATTCTAATTTGTGCAACTGTCGCGCAGTTAGTCCTACTCAAGAAAATCGTCAAACCGCAACTTTGGGCTGTAGGAATTGTTCTCGCGATCGTCTTATTTCCTTTCATTTGCATGGTGCTGATACCAATACAACCCGACCAATATCCCGTGCCATTTTTGCTGTCTTTTGCGCCTTGGGCTAGTTTAGAATCAGCACAATTTATCGACTTTTTCCTAACTATAGCTATCCAATGGACTGCCTTATTCCTGCTGAATGTACAGCTACATAAAAACCTGGTCAAAGCCGGAGAATCTCAATCCAAAGCCCTGCTAACTAACAGATAGATTGACTCAGAGATTTTCTAACTCAGGGTGATTGATAGCGATCGCCCTGTATTTATCTAATCGGCAAACGGTGTTATGGGATACAATTGTCATAATTTGTGGCTGTCATAATGGTGGATTACACACCCGACAGTAGACCTAGACCCTCCCTGGGGAGTCCACAATTTACGAAATATGAAACCTAGAATTATCGTTTGCAACTTAGGACGCACTGGCTACCAAATTTTTCGTCTGTTGAGACAACAAGGAGCTATTGTTGTAGGAGTGAATGAGCAACCCGTAAAAGGTGAAGGGTCAGATGTAGTTGTCGGTAGTTTTCGCGCCGCCTCTACCCTGTTAGCCGCTGGTATTCAAAGCGCCCATACCCTCGTACTGGCTGGTAATGATGATGCTACCAATCTAGCTATTTTAATGCAAGCCAGGATTCTCAATCCTAAAATCAGAATTATTAGCCGTCTGTTTAATACTAATTTAGGACAAAGCCTCGATCGCATTTTACCAGACCATAGTACCATGAGCGTCTCCGCCTTGGCTGCTCCCGTGTTTACCTTTGCGGCTTTGGGGAGTCGTGCTATTGGTCAACTGCGACTATTTAACCAAACCTGGCCAATTCATGAAGAATTTATCGATCCTGAACATTCTTGGGTCGGTAAAAGCCTCCATGATCTCTGGTCTGATCGCGATCGAATGCTGATCTATTACATTCCTAATAATAGCCACTTAGATCTAGTGTCAGCAGTTCTTGAGGGACAAAAACTTGATGTAGGCGATCGCCTAATTATTGCCACTAAACCCAGTATCCGCACCCAGCGTTTCAGCCTCTATCAAAGGGGGATGAAATTCATTAACAGCCTGAAAAAGTTTCAACAGCATGGCAAAAAAGCCCTTTTGATTACCCTGGTTTTAATGCTGACAATTTTCTTGGCGACCCTAACTTATGTAAGCATTAACTTAGATAATTCCCTAGTTGACTCCCTCTATTTTTCAGTAGGAATGATTACCGGGGCTGGGGGTAATGAAAAAGTCGCCGAGAATGCCCCTGATAGCATTAAAATCTTCACCGCCATCATGATGCTAGTAGGTGCTGGGGTAATTGGTATCTGTTACGCCTTACTTAATGACTTTGTACTAGGAACCAGGTTAACTGAATATCTCAACGCTACACGGGTTCCACAACGCAACCATTATATAATCTGTGGTTTGGGTGGCATTGGTGTTCAAATTGCTGAACAACTACACCGCAGCGGCTATGAAGTAGTGGTAATTGATCGCGATCCTAACTGTCGTTTTATCAGTACAGTGCGATCGCTTAGAATACCCTTTGTCGAAGGTGATGCTTCCCTGTCGTCTATCTTAGAAAGCGTCAATGTTCAACAAGCAGAAGTCCTCCTCGCCGTCACCAGTGACGACACCGCCAACCTAGAAATAGCCCTCAGCGCCAGGGCTATAGCACCCCACCTGCGGATGATAGTTCGTAACCAAGACCCTCAATTTGGGCTAATGGTTCAGCAGGTATTTGATTTTGAGACAGTTCTGAGTCCCACAGAAATTGCTGCGCCTGCCTTTGCAGCCGCCGCGATCGGCGGTAGAATTTTAGGCAATGGCATCACCGCTGATAGTCTTTGGGTCGCCCTAGCTACCCTAATCACCGCTAACCATCCCTTTTGCGGACAAAGAGTCAAAGATGTGGCTACCAGAGTGGATTTTGTCCCCCTGTACATCGAAACCAACTCCCAAACTATACATAGCTGGAAATTATTAGACTCCCTGTTAAGTCCCGGAGATGTTCTTTATTTGACCCTTCCCGCGCACCGTCTCCAACAACTTTGGCATCCTCTATCTATTAACCGTCTTCCCGGGAATTTGAGTCCAACCGAAAAAGCCACCAGCGACCCATAGCTTGTCCCTGATGTTCTGCAATATTCTGCTGCTACCTGTTGGAGGTTCCCAACTCTACTATAGAATTTGTGACAAAAATCTCTTAGTCCGTTCTTCTTGAGGATTGTTGAAAAACTCCTCTGGAGTCCCTTCTTCCACCAAGA
Source organism: Limnospira sp. (assembly GCF_051859755.1). Classification (NCBI taxonomy): domain Bacteria; kingdom Bacillati; phylum Cyanobacteriota; class Cyanophyceae; order Oscillatoriales; family Sirenicapillariaceae; genus Limnospira; species Limnospira sp. The sequence goes on along the minus strand of NZ_JBIMLI010000096.1, from coordinate 10,000 downwards.
GACCATCTGACATCAAAACAACGCGATCGGCTACTTCTCGCGCAAATCCCACCTCATGGGTGACACAAACCATCGTCATCCCCTCACTAGCCAAAGTCCGCATTGCATCTAACACTTCCCGCACCATTTCCGGGTCAAGGGCGGACGTAGGTTCATCAAATAACATAATTTTCGGTTGCATAGCTAGGGCGCGGGCGATCGCCACCCGTTGCTGCTGACCCCCAGAAAGCTGACCCGGATATTTTTTCGCCTGTTCCAGAATACCAACCCTTTCCAAAAGCTGCATAGCCACCTCCTCAGCCTTAGCTTTCGGCCATCGCCTCACCCAGATTGGTGCTAGGGTCACATTTTGCAGGATAGTTAAATGGGGGAACAGATTAAACTGTTGGAACACCATTCCCACTTCCCGACGAATTTCCTCAATATTTTTCAAATCATGGGAAAGCGTGATCCCGTCAATCACAATACTCCCTTCCTGAAATTCCTCTAAAGCGTTAAATGTCCGAATAAACGTAGATTTTCCTGAACCACTCGGACCCATGATCACCACTACCTCACCCCGTCTCACCGTTAGGCTGACACCTCGGAGAACATGGAAGTTGTTGCTATACCACTTATGGACATCCTGAGCGATAATGACAGCATCAGAAACGGGGGTTTGCGAGTCTTGGGGCGAACCGGCTTGTGTCTGTGTCATTTTAGGTACAATTGTTAACTGATATTAAATTTTACCGTCGATTATACCTGAAATGTGCCAGGACTGCCCGACACAGATTTTTCCGTTTTCACTTGCGATCGCCCCCTTTATATCGCTAAGATAGAGTGTTTGGGTTAAAACAGTTATGAGGAACCATTATGTCAAAGCGAACTCAAGTCGTTCTCACTAAGGATGTTAGCAAATTAGGACGCGAAGGCGATTTAGTAGAAGTAGCCCCCGGTTATGCGCGCAACTATTTGCTACCCTATAGTTTCGCAGTCCGCGCTACTCCCGGCATTCTCAGACAGGTAGAACGCCGCCGGGAAGAAGAACGTCAACGCTTGATTGAACTTAAACAACAAGCCCAGTCTCGTAAAACCGCCCTGGAAACCATCGGTCGGTTTACCGTTGCTAAACCAGTCGGCGAAAATGAGGCGATCTTTGGAACCGTCACCGATCGCGAACTAGCCGAAGCCATTGAGAAGGCTACAGGTCAAGAAGTAGATCGCCGTGGTATCACCTTACCTGATATTAACAAAATCGGTTTCTATAAGGCTCATATCAAACTCCATCCTGAAGTTACCGCCGAAGTGGAAATCCATGTAGTTGCACCATAGAACTATCCTGGGGCGCAAGCCCGATGCGCCCCCGCTTCCGCTAATTAATAACTGTCAAACCGCCACTATCTACCGTCTACAATGTCCTAATTATGGCTGAGAGTCTGCCGATACCGCCGTTAAGCAACGATCGCAACCCTCCCCAAAATATTGAGGCGGAGGAAGCGATTTTGGGTGGTATACTTCTCGACTCCGAAGCTATTAGTCGCGTCGCCGACATCCTCAAGCCAGAACATTTTGCCATTAGCGCCCATCAAACTATCTATCGGGCTACCCTAACCCTTCATTTACAGGGAAAACCCACAGATTTAATGACCGTTACTACTTGGTTAGCAGATCATAATCAATTAGATGCTGCTGGCGGTCAGATGAAGTTAGGCGAATTAGTCGATCGCACTATCTCCGCTGTTAATATTGACCAGTATTCTTTATTAGTAATAGATAAGTTTTTGCGCCGTAAGTTAATCCAAGCTGGTCAGGAAGTCGCCCAGTTAGGGTATCAGACTAACATGGAATTAGAAAAGGTGTTAGACCAAGCAGAACAGCGGATTTTTGGCGTTACACAAATTAAACCCAAACCCGATTTAGTGTCTATTTCAGAAACCTTAATTGATACCTTTCAGGGAATTGAAGAACGTTCAGAAGGATTAGCCTTACCAGGTATTGAATGCGGGTTTTATGACCTAGATGCCATGACCGGAGGATTTCAACGGTCTGATTTAATTATTGTAGCTGGTCGTCCGTCTATGGGAAAAACCAGTTTTGCTATTTCCGTCGCCCATAGTATTGCCAAAAAGCATAATTTACCAATTGCCGTTTTTAGCCTAGAAATGTCTAAGGAACAGTTAGTTCAGCGACTGTTATCTAGTGAAGCGAGAATTGAAAGTAATCGACTGCGTTCCGGACGTATTAGCCAAGCTGAATGGGAACCCCTTACTCAGGCGATCGGAACTCTATCAGAATTGCCAATTTTTATTGATGATACCCCTAACCTTACAGTTACCGAAATGCGGTCAAAAACTCGCCAGCTACAGTCTCAACAAGGTGGTAATTTGGGGTTAGTTTTAATTGATTATTTGCAGTTAATGGAAGGGGCTAACCCTGATAACCGCGTCCAGGAATTATCTCGCATTACGCGATCGCTTAAAGGTTTAGCCAGAGAACTAAATCTCCCAGTAATTACCCTCTCCCAGTTGAGCCGAGGCGTTGAGTCCCGCACCAATAAACGTCCCATGATGTCCGATTTAAGAGAGTCTGGTTGTTTATCAGGGGATAGTTTAGTAACCTTAGCAGATAGTCGTTTACCAGTTCCCATTCGAGAATTAGTTGGAAAATCTGACTTTTCTGTTGTCGCTATAAATCCAGACACTCATAACTTAGAAAAGGCTACAGTTCAGAGGGTTTTTGCCACCGGGGTTAAGCCCACCTTTGACTTAAAAACTCGTTTAGGATATACCATAACAGCTACTGCTAATCATCAATTTTTTACCCTCACAGGTTGGGAACGTTTAGACAAATTGACTACGGGTTGTCAAATCGCTTGTACCGCCGAAACTAATATTTATTGGGATGAAATTTCCGCCATTGAACCAGCCAGCGAAACCGAAGTATATGATTTAACAGTTCCCAGTTTACATAATTTTGTCGCTAATAATATCATCGTCCACAACTCCATCGAACAGGATGCAGACATGGTAATTATGTTATATCGAGATGATTACTACAACCCAGATTCACCAGATCGCGGTCTGACAGAAATTATTATCACCAAACACCGCAACGGACCTACAGGAACTATCAAGCTACTCTTTGACCCCCAATATACAACCTTCCGTAATCTCGCCAGAGGCAGATAATTCTTACTTTTAATTATTCCCTGTTATCCATTATCCATTATCCTGTAGGGGCGGGTTCCACTGTCAATGAAATATCCCACCAGTAAGATTACTAAACCCGCCCCACCCCACCTGGTTAATAATTAATAATTAATAATTATCAATTATCCATTAATTCGCGGGTGATTGAGGGCGGGTTGATTAATATGGTCGGTGGGTAATCTAATTAACTGTTGAACCCGCCCCTACAACATGATCAATTATCAATTATCCATTAATTCGCGGGTGATTGAGGGCGGGTTGATTAATATGGTCGGTGGGTAATCTAATTAACTGTTGAACCCGCCCCTACAACGTGATCAATTATCAATTATCCATTAATTCGCGGGTGATTGAGGGCGGGTTGATTAATATGGTCGGTGGGTAATCTAATT
>NZ_JBIMLI010000096.1:0-6318 GCF_051859755.1 Limnospira sp. | reverse complement strand
GGGTGATTGAGGGCGGGTTGATTAATATGGTCGGTGGGTAATCTAATTAACTGTTGAACCCGCCCCTACAACGTGATAAATCAATAATGAACAATTGTTAATTATTCATTATTCATTATTCATTATTCATTATCCTATGGTGTGGATTTTGATAAAATTGGTTCCCTTAGCCTTCCCAGAAGGGATACCACCAATAATCAAAATTTTGTCTCCGGGGGAAGCCATTTGGCGCACTAATAGATAAGTTTGGGCTTGATTGATCAGTTCCTCAAAGGATTCTACCTCCTGTTCCAGCAGCAGAGGTTTCACACCCCAAACCAGGTTTAAACGATGGTAAACCTTGGGATTAGGAGTTAAGGCAACCACAGGCGCTTTCGGGCGTTCAGCCGCCGCTAATTGCCCAGTATAACCACTACAGGTGTAGGCAATAATACAATGTAGATCGATAATTTTATCAATGGTATTTATCGCTTCACTGATAGCATGGGTCTCATCATTGAACGCGGGTGGGTAGTTGATGAAATTGATTTCCGGTTCCACATCCTCCGCAATTTTCGCTAACATTTCCACAGCCCGAATCGGATATTTACCAACTGCTGATTCCCCTGATAACATCACCGCATCAGTTCCATCAATAATTGCATTAGCTACGTCAGACGCTTCAGCCCTTGTCGGACGGGGATTATTGATCATACTGTCCAGCATTTGAGTAGCTGTAATTACTGGAATCCCTTTTTGATTGCAAAGGCGAATAATTTGTTTTTGCAGTAGTGGGACTCTTTCGGGACTCATTTCGACCCCCAGATCACCCCGGGCTACCATTAAACCATTACACTCGGAAATAATCTCCTCTAAATTAGCGATCGCTTGAGGTTTTTCGATTTTGGCCATCACCGATATTTGTGACGCATTTTTGGACGCTAAAAAGTCTTTAAGAACTCGCACATCTTCTGCGTTCCGCACAAAGCTAAGAGACACCCAATCAACACCTAGAGAAATCCCAAATTCCAAATCTTGCTGATCTTTTTCAGTTAAAGACGGTAAACGTAGAGTTAAACTGGGAAGGTTAACCCCTTTACGGCTTTTCAGAGTCCCCCCTTCAAGGATTTTACATTTAACTTGATTACCGGAAATTTCCTCAACCTTCAATTCCAATAATCCATCATCTAGCAGAACCTGGGCACCGATTTCTGCTTCTTCTCCCAGGTGCAGATAGTCGATCGCAATCGTATTAGGTTTACTCTTGTATTCGTCAATAGGAACCAGGGTAATATATTCTCCCGCTATCAATTGTATACCACCATCAGGAAGCTGTCCTACCCTAATTTTCGGACCCTGTAGGTCTTGTAATAGCGTGATAGACGTTTTTAACTCCTGTGAAATTTCTTTCAGTAGGGCGACCGTTTTCGTGTGTTGTTCATGGCTACCATGGGAGAAGTTGAGGCGTACTACATTCATCCCCGCTTTAATCATTTGATAAAGAACTTCAGGAGAATTACTAGCTGGACCAATGGTAGCTACAATTTTGGTTCGACGGTTTAAAGGTTTCATAAGCCCTTGAGTAAGTAATTAGGTTAAGTGTATGGATTGATCAATGTGGGAGAGTTATAGGCGATCGCTGATTGATAGATACATCCGAGCCTCTCATGGATTTAGATCAGTTTGCCACCTATATTATAAAAGTATATTGGCAATTTGATAACTCTCCAACCCCACCTATAATCTATTCTTAACCTAATGTTAAATAACCGGAAATTTTGACGATTGACGCAACCATAACACTTAGCCTCCTAGGAAAGCAGCTTTCCGAGTATCAAATAATTTGACAATTCCCTCAGTCACCGTTTTTTTAATTTGTGGATCACATCCAGCCAAAAATTCCTCCGATGATATTTCATTTTGAAAAAACTTTTGGGCGCGGTTGCGTTGATTTTGGATTTCCGCAAATCCCATCTGCTTAACCATATATGTTGTCAAAGGTGAATTTTTTATATCATAGTAAGAATGCTGAGTTCTCCCCTTTTCCAGTATAACAAGCACCGTAGATTCTAATTCATCTTGGGGTTGATAATTATTTTCTAGGTCTGGCAGAAAATTTACCAAAGAAACCGTCACAAAATTTTCGGAAGGCATTTCTCCCATTAAAGTAGAAACTGGAATGACGCGACCAAATCGCAGGGATAGTGCTTCTAAAAAGGCAATAGTAAATAATTTACTACCTAGATATAATCGACCCACGGCAATATTTCTTCTCGCCCTTGATACCAATTGTTCATAAATGCTATCTTCTGGATACCCTCGGAATTGATGAAAAACCACTTCCGGTTTGAGAAAATTCATAAACCCTTCCATTTTTTGCAGGGCTGTTCTATATTGACCAATAGTGTAAGCACTAGGATTATTTAGATGATGATTGGTTTCAGGAATTAGGTTCCAGGTATTATCTAAAAATCTGGCTGAACTAGGATCGGCGAAACTCCGGACATCACGATTAGCCATACGAATCGAACGCTTGACGGTTTCGATCAGATCCGCATCCGTTAATTTCAGGTTGAATTTGTCAACGATCGCCTGTAATCTTTGATATAAAACATCGCTATTATTTAATCCGGTTGGGGTGGGAGTTCGGAACGGAATTGTGGCTTCTATACAGGCGACAATCTGCACTAACAACTCTTGACTCAGAAAAGGTTGTAATACTTTCGCCGCCACTAAAGCACTTAAAAACTCATTTTGCCCTTCTAAAGGCAACAGCATTTTACCCGGAGACATATCAAAAACTATCCGCACCATTTCAAAGGTGGGGTCTTCAGGAATATCCACCGCTTCACGAATCCAAAGATGTTCTCCTACTTGGCGAATGAAGGGAACTAAATAATAGGTAAGATTAAAGTTAACGCTTTGGTCAACCTGTACATAAACCACATCATGGAATAAGGCGGCTAATACCTCAATCGCATCTTCCGACCCCCCCACCTCAAAAATATGATCTGGAGTATGAAAATACCGCCAAGGTCCTGTCATGGTTTGGACAATTAATTCCGAAATGTTGACCAGTTTTTTCGCATCTAGATCAATACCAAGCTGATTCATTGCCCAGATTAACCTTTGAAGGCACTGTTCATTATAATCCTGTTGTATATCCATCCGACCCACTAAAATGAGACTCACCTCTATTATAAATATATTTATCCTCAGAGTCGGGGTGATTATCTATAATCTTGTTCAGTTAGATCACCAGCCCACATTCTCTATTTTGCTGTGCTATCATCGGAAATGAGGATATTTGTTTCCGTGGCGATCACTCCCTTGGGTTCTAGGGGTAAGGCAAACTGAGGGTTTCCACCTACAGATGGTTATACTCCCCAGTTACCACTACTTCGCCTGCTAACACCAGTTGTCTGATTTTACTCCAACCCGGCAGTACCTCCCAATTTTAAAGAAGATAATAGCAGAATCAACGATATTAATAACATCAAAGTTGAGATCGCATTAATCGCAGGCGTAACCGATAGTTTAATCATACCATAAACAAACAATGGTAAAGTGGTAGCACCTACCCCACTGGTGAAAAATGATACCACAAAATCATCTAATGATAAGGTAAATGCTAATAAACCCGCGCTGAAAATACCAGGCCAAATCAACGGAAAAGTCACCCGCTGAAACACTCGCCATTCATTCGCGCCTAAATCTAATGCGGCTTCTTCTAATCTGGGGTCAAGGTCTGCTACTCTCGCCCTCACCACAATCGTGACAAAGGAAATACTAAAGGTGATATGACCAATAATTACCGTTGGTAAACCCAGACTTATTCTCATCCCCGTTAGGTTTTCTACTAGCCTAAAAATTAGGGTCATAAATACCAACAAAGAAATCCCCAAGGTGATTTCGGGAATGACCATTGGTAAAAATAGCAAACTTTCTAAAACCTGATAACCCGGAAATTTATAGCGTTCTAATCCTAAAGCGATCGCTGTTCCTAAAATCGTGGCGATCGCACTGGAAATAGTAGCCACTATCAGACTATTATATAAGGCTGACCAAACTCCCGTCGTCGATAGATCCGCCGTCTGTGCTGGAATGCTTCCCAATAAACTCCTATACCAGTCTAGGGTAAATCCACTCCACACCGCGTTAAAACGGGAAGCATTGAACGAATAAACCACTAAAATGGCGATCGGTAGGTATAGAAACGCAAACCCTAGGGCGACATTTACCCACAGTCCAGTTTTACCCAGGGAACGGATTAGCAAATCAAGTCTGGTCACAGTTGATCGGTTCATATTGTACTCATTATCCTATCCTACTCCTATTGGCAGATATTCTCATCTTCAAATCTCCCTTATCATCCTGATAGCTAACTAATACAACCGCAAATATACTGAGAGTGATACCACTGGCAAAATTAAGTGTTTGAAATCACACACATCCGTTGAATATTCTTTATAATGGGGGCAGGTCAAGCGGAATTATAAGCAATATTGAACATTCTGTTCATTAAAACTAATGACTAAATATTTGCCTAATCGAGCTTCGACTTGATCCACTTTTGTCAGTAGTGGGGGGCTACTCTCCCCACCCACCTGTTGTCAGAAAAGTTGAATTGGGAGAAGGATTTTGATTGTTACCCTGATTGTGCGCGCCTATTTCGCGATCGCTATTCTCACATTTGCCTATTTGTTTACCAAATTTTGGCGCGATCGCACCACCTCTAAAACGCAACTATCTTCATGGCAGGTTCTCATCTTAGCATCACTATTATGGCCGATTGTCTTGCCTATATCTTACTTGGAGCGAAACGTCAACAAACCTAAAATCGTCATGAGTGAATTAAAATCTTATCGATACTTAGGGAATCCCTCCTACAATCAATATCTGGGATACAGCGATCGTCGCGCTTCCTAAATCTTCGCCTTCCCAAAAACCGTCATCTTTGTGGGTGCATTACTGACGGTTTTCAGCCATTTGGAAATAAACCCAAACAGGAATTATCACTAACATCATTAACAGTATAGACAAAGCCGAACCCAAAGGCCAATGACGAGCTTGCAGAAATTGATTCTGGATTAAATTACCAATCATCACCGTTTTCGACCCTCCCAAAATATCCGGCGTTATAAATGCTCCCAAAGCCGGAATGAATACTAAAATAGAACCCGCAATAATTCCCCGTCTGGTTAACGGTAATAAAACCCTCCAGACTGTGCGAATATCGTTGGCTCCTAAATCTTGCGCCGCTTCAATTAAGGAAAAGTCGAATCGCTCCCAGGTTACATATAACGGTAAAATCATGAACGGTAGATAGCCGTAGATTAAACCAACTAGGACAGCAAACGGGGTAAATAATAGGTTGAGAGGTTCATCAATTAAATGCAGGTTTTGTAGTAGGGTATTCACCACCCCCTGGTCTCGTAAAATAATCATCCAAGCATAAGTTCTTACTAAGAAATTAGTCCAAAATGGAATGATTACCAGCATTAACAATAAATTCCGCCAACCACGAGGACGGGTCGCTATGAAAAATGCAAACGGATAAGCGATCGCTAAACAAATTATCGTCGTAAATGCCGCTAGCTCTAGCGATCGCATAAACACTCTCAAATATAGGGGATTCAACAGCCGTTGATATTGCCCTACGGTGAAAGACCACACCACCCCCCCATAGGTTCCCCGTTCCAAAAAACTGTAAATCAGCACAATCACCAGCGGTACTACAAAAAATATCACTAACCACACCGTCGCGGGTACGATTAACCATATTCTCTTGTTCACACCGACAGTTTCCCCCAACCGACTTGAAGCCTTCTGTTTACCAAAAATCATACAACTAGGGTAATTATGTTAAGTTTTGTAACGAAAATTAAGAAATGTAAAAAAAATCGACTTTTTTGGGGATGCCCTTGACTTTATCGTTTGCTTGCGGTACTATTTTTATATAATGGAAATATTTACAATTTTTTTAATTTTGCAAATATCCAATTGTAACAAACTACACCCAGTATAGCGCCATTCCCTCCCCCTGTCAACCCCTACTTTACTAACCGGCGCGAAATTTTTGGGAAATTGCCACCCATTCCCCCACCTCCGAACAGGTGTCCGTATTGCAGTCTGATAATTTTCTGGTATAATCATCGCCAATTGGACAAGTACGGCAATGGAGTTACGTCCTGTTAGCAAATTCACTGAATATTGCTTGACAATACTCAACAATCAGTCTAAGCTAGATAAGTACACAGCAAGCGAGCTAAATGCCGAAATATACATCACCGAGTGAAACGGCTCAATACTTTGGTGTATGCTTACATACTTTAAGAA